>JBGPFT010000069.1:0-8394 GCA_041483475.1 Fibrobacteria bacterium
ATGGTGGTGGTCTTGCCCGCGCCGTTGGGGCCGAGCAACCCCACCACTTCTCCCTTGCTTATATGGAAGGAGACGTTGTCGACGGCCACCGTGCGACCGTAATGCTTGGTCAGGCCTTCAACTTCTATCATGTTCCGCGCCTTTCCCCGATGGACGTCACCCGCAGAATGCGGCGAAAAACGGCGAATAATTTATATAGTGGAATGTTGAAAAGCAAGTGAATTTGGAGTTATAAGACGAACCCGGGGCCGATTGTAACGAACTGTTGCAAAATGGTGGAGCCATGGAGAGTCGAACTCCAGACCTCTACAATGCCATTGTAGCGCTCTACCAACTGAGCTATGACCCCACAAGGGCCGCAAAAGTTAGTTCAACCCGCGGCTCCGTCAAATACTATCCGGCCACAGGCGGTCGTTTTCGAGGACATGGAGATGCAGGCGCACCGTCGCGTTTGCCAAGTCCAGCAGCGAATCGCGCAGCGCGGTGTGGTTGGCAAGTACGTTCCGATGTTCAAGCCGGTCACGGATGATGTCGAACATCTCCTCTCCCTGCTCACGAGGCACGGAGCCCCAGGGTCCATGCCAACGGTAAAGGCCGCGTTCGACCAGGGCCTGCTCGCCGCGGCTGCAAAAGCTGAATTGTCTTTCTGGAGGTCCCGGCGAAACCAAAGTGTGGCCCATGAAGGCGTTGGGATCGCGGATGCCCGCCAAATCGAGCAAGGTGGGGCCGACATCCATCTGGGCCGCAAGCTCCCCGTGTTCCCGTGGGGATCCCAATTTCGGATGCGCGCCAGCCATGACCAACGGCACCCAAACGTTCTCGGTGTACAACCCGTATCCGATGGAAGAGGAACCGTGCTCGGAAAGGGGAAATCCGTGGTCGGCCATGACGATGAAAATCGTATGCCGGAACCAGGGCAGGCTTCGCAGCGAATCCACGAAGGCCCGCATGCAGGAATCGGTATAGGCCATGGTGGCGCTCATGCGTTGTGTCAGCGTCGCGGAACCCGGCAAGGTCTTCACGCCCCGAACGGGATTGAAGGGATAATGATTGGTCTTGGTCATGGCGGCGGCGAAAAAAGATTTTCCCGGCGGCAAGCTGTCGCGCAGCCATCGGGCCATATGCGCGAACATGAGCCCGTCCTCCTCGCGGCCGCGATCGTAGGACCACCCTTGGTACCATCGCCGCAACCAGGGGGTTTGGTTGTCCCAGGCCGGGTCGGCCGCGGAAAAGAAATGGGTCAAATACCCATGCCGCGCCAGCACGGAGGTGAAGGCCCGGTGGCGCAGGGAGACGAAATCGCTGGAGATCAGCCGCGTGGGATGCTCGTGAATGGAGAGATGGGTGGCGATCAGGGCGTTGATGGTGGGTATGCCGGAAATGACGGCGCGCGTCCAGAAATGCCCGGCATGCGCCAGGCTGTCGAGGAAGGGGGTGGCGGAATCGAGGGCTCCGTAAGGACGTAAATGGCCTACGTTCAAGGCGCGATGCGACTCCAGCAACAAGAGGATGAAATTCCAAGGTTGCGCATCGACCCCATTGCAATCCTCGTCCACGCCGTTGCCGGGAATATCCGCTCCCCGGGAAACGCAAGCCGGGGCGGTAGGCTCCTTGTAATACGGATACTCGGCCAAGGGAAACGTCCAACCCGTGTCGGTTCCGGCGGCGCGCCAGCGTTCCCGCCAATCCCGCGTCAGCAACGCCAGGCTGTCCGCCGGCAGCGGGGCCTCCTCCTCGCGATGCAACGAAAGCAGCGCGGATTGCACGAAGGGGCGCAAACGGGCCATGCGGAATCCGCCCGGCCAGATTTGGTAGAGATAGAGGTACCCTACCAGGCACCCTCCCAGAATCCAGGCGACGGGACCCAGACTCCAGGCTTGGGCCCGGGCCCAGCGCGTGCGGGACAGGCCCCGATAAAAAAGCGCGGCCAGGGGAATGGATCCGAAAAACAACGCGTAGGGCAGGCCTACGACGGATTTGTCCGAGGCGATGAAATGAAACACTTCGCGCACCGCAGCGGAGTTTCCGTAGGTTCGGGCCATGCCCGGATCGAAATGCATGCCCATGAAGCGGAGGGTTTCATGGTCGATCACCGTCAACAGCAACAGGGTTCCGTGGAAAACGGCCAAGGCGGCCAGCAGCGCCGGGCAGGCGCGGGGCAGCCAGCGCGCTCCCAGCGCCAGAAGCAACAACCAGGGGAAAGACCAGAGGAAAATCCAATGCAGGTCGACGCACAGCGCGTGAAATATGTACCAGTCGGCCTTGCCTACCAGGGGAAAGCCGAAGGCGTCCCGGCGGAACAACAGCGCCGCCCGCAAAAGGCCGTGGACGATCCAGACGGAGAGCAGCAGGGCGGTGGCGCGGTTGAGCCAGGGGCCGCCAGGACCGGCCGCGCGCCTCAGGGCTTCCGGGAGGCGGCGCATTTCATAGCGCTTCCGCGAGGAAGATCTTCATGGCCATGAACGCGTGCCTGTCGGCCGTGGGGTTGAAGGCCACTCCCGACCTCGGATTGGATCCCGCGTCCGGATTGGTGAAAGCATGCACCGCTCCCCCGTAATGGACGAGTTGCCAATCCACCCGGGTGTTCCGCATTTGCTCGATGAAGTTGAACACTTGATCGCGCAACACATAAGGGTCGTCCGCGCCGTGCAGCACCAGCACCTTGCCCCGGATATGCCCGGCATCATTGGGATAGGGGGTGAAGAGATTGCCGTGCACGCTGATCACCGCCTCGAGCGGAGCCCCCGAACGCGCGAGTTCAAGCGCCGCGCCCCCGCCGAAGCAGAATCCCAGCGCCCCCGTTTTTGCGGTATCGATTCCGGCCTCGCGTTTCAACGCCGAAAGGGCGGCGGCTCCGCGTTGGCGCAACAAGGGAACGTGGTACTTGAAATAGCCCGAAATGCGCCCGGCCTCCAAGGCGTCTTTGGGGCGCACGCCTTTGCCGTAAACATCGGCTATCAAGACGGCGTATCCCCATTCCGCCACGCGTTTCGCATAACCGACGGCGACGGGGCCGACGCCCATCCAATCGGGGAAAAGGACCAAGCCGGGGATATCGCCCTTCGCTCCGGCCGGCATGACTAAAACCCCTTCCATTGCCAAAGTGTCCAGGCGATAGGAAAGGGTCCGTACCTTGGCTTCTTCGGCCATGGAAAGACCCGCCAAAAGCAAAAACAGTAGAGAAAGACGCATGCGACACCTGCCTTTAATTAATCACGGGGGGAATAAGATACACGGAACCCCAAGGCGACTCGCCCCAAAAGAAAAACCCGCCTCCGGAGGGAAACGGGTTTCTCCTGAAAACAGGCGGATTACTTGGCGGCGGGATCGGCCGGAGCCGCGGCAGGTGCAGGCGCAGCAGCAGCCGTGGAATCGGCGGCGGGCTTGGCCTTCTTCTTATGCTTCTTCGCCTTCTTGGCCGGTTTGGCCTTGGCGGTGTCGACCGGAGCAACCGCGGGTGCGGCGGCATCGGCAGCCGGAGCGGCGGCGGGAGCCGCCATTTCATCGGCAACAATTTGAGCGGGAAGGAAAGCGGCGAATGCGAGAGCGAACAACTTGATTGCGACCTTCATGATGTTTACCTCCTTAGAAGAGTCGGGAAAAAGCTAACACTTGCTTCAATCCCGATCAATACATGGGAAGCAATTTTTCATGCCCCCGTAGGCCAACGAAGTTCGCCAACTTGGAGAAACTTGACTCTTTCCGATGCATGCAGTACATTGAGGCGCTCGTTGCGGGGTGGAGCAGCCCGGTAGCTCGTTGGGCTCATAACCCAAAGGTCCTTGGTTCAAATCCAAGCCCCGCTACCAAAAATCAAAGGACGCCTGGAAATGGGCGTCCTTTTTTATGGGCTATGGCAAGGCCCTGCGAATCCGGGGCTTCCTCAATGCGCCGACTTCAAGAAGGCGAGTATCTCCTTGTGTTCGTCAGCCGTCAGGTTTCCCCGTAGGCGCATGTGCAAGGTGATGATCTCCCATTGCGCTTCGCTGTACATGCTCGGCGAACGGTAGTTGTGGCAGCGCGCGCAATTATCGCCCCACAACTGGGCTCCGTTTTCCCCGGCGGCTTTCTCGCTAGGCTGCACGCCCGCACTAGAACACCCGGCGGCGAGCAAGGACAGGGCGGAGAGTGCGCACCCGGCGAGGATCCTAAGCGGACGGTTCGTATGGTCTTTCATTTTCCCACTCCTTTTCCTTTAGAAACCCGTGATGAATTGACCCAGTATCTCGTCGAGTTTGGAGCCGCCTTGATCGTCTCGCTCGTAGGCAGCTTTGGCCACCACGTTGGACGCCAGCCAATAATTCAGGCCAACCGCCCAGCGCTTCTCTTCCACGCCTCCTGGGGCTTTGCTTTGATCCAAGCGATCGTAGCGGAACACCGCCTCGAAGGCGCTTACGACGGGGTTGGAGAGCCGCGAAGGACGGTAAGAAATCTGCCCGTAGCCGCCGTTCCGATCGTTGTTGAAGGTCACGGGGCCGAATAGCAAGGTGGTGTCGGGATCGTATGTGAGCTTGTCGATATGCGACCAAACCCATTGTCCGCGCAGGCTGACTGCGCCTAGAATGGCGGCGGCGTCCTGCACGTAATTCACGTCCACGGATTGCAGCAACGCTTTGGCGTCCATGTCCGCCGGGCCCACCGAGGAATATTGCGCTCCGTACCCGATCTCGATTTCAGGAATCGGGATAAATCCCACTTTGCCCCCATAGGCCAGGTTGTTGTGGACATTGGAGACGTTGTCAAAATCCAAGGTCCCGAAGGCGGTCGGATCGGTTTCTATAAGCGCCGAGGCATTGATCAGGTATAGGGAATACTCGAGTTTCATGGATCCGACAGGTACCGGCCCGCGCAACTGAAGCCCCTGCATTGATTCCGGCAGCAAGCCGTCGTACACCGCCAAGGGCTTGTCCGGCATCTTATTCACCCAATTCATGTGCTGGCGCTCCACGAAAAAATTCATCGGGTTGAGAAATCGGCCCATCCCCAAAGCCATGTAATCGTTGAGCAGATAGGTGGCCTGCGCCACTTCCAGGTTGAAAACGCCTTCGCCGTCCTCGAATTGGAATTCTAATTCGCCCTCAAAGAGGAGTCGGTCGCTCAGTTTCCAAAGCGTCAAGGGGTTGAATGCGGTAGCGAATCCCTTTTGAAAAGCCGCGTTTCCCGCGCGCACCGCGGCGAAACCTGCGGTTCCGTAGCCCACCACCATCATTTTGGTGTCGCCCGATTGAGCCGCTTTTGACAACCGCTTGAGCTGTTGGAGTTGCAAATCCGCTTCTTCCGAAACGGGCGCGTTCCCGGCCGGAGAATCGCCGATAGCTGCGGTCGCAGCCGAAGCGATGCGCTCGTCGTTCAAGGGTTTGGGCGCCAAGGTGCGGATATAATTAACGACTTGCCAGCGCTGGTCCTGGGAAAGCCCGTCGCGAAATGAAGGCATGGGGGAATTGCCTTCCGTGATCTTCCAGAACAGCGCCCCATCCGTTTGCAACCACATCTTCGCATCCGACAAAACCCCAGGATGACGCTCCAAAAATCCGGCGGCGGGGCCGTCTCCGCTTCCTTTCGTTCCGTGGCAAGACAAACAGCTGCGGTCATAGATCCGCTTTCCGGATTCGATGGACGCTTCGTCGCTGGCAATGGGGTTTTGCTTTTGGCCCGCGCCGGATGGCGCCGTCCACTTTTGGGCGCCGGCATTCGAGGCCCCTTGCGCTCTGGCGCCTGGACCGATGATGGCGGTTGTCAAGGCGATGACGGCCATTACCTGGCGATGTGAACCGAAGTTTTTCATAAAGTTCCCTTTCTGATTCGTCTCTTAAGGGCTTTCTGCTTTCCTCTCACCTGCTTGAGCGAATGCCATGCCATGGGGCGCGGCCAAAGAAATCCCCATTTATAACGCAGAAAAAAAAATTGAAGCGGGGCGAATGGCTTTATGACAAAAGCCCTACGCCTATTTGGCAGTCGCTGACGGGAGTTTTTTACTCGGAGGTGTTGACCCGTTCAAACACGATCAGCGCCCGATCCAAGGTGGTGTTCGGAATCCGGTATCGTTCATCCCGAATCAGCCGGTAACCCGGGGGCATCGGCTCCCGCAACTCCTCCCCCACCCCGGGGCCTTTCATGAACATGGCCACGCCGCCGACGGCCAGGGAATTCCCCAGGCGGGGCAAAGTCTTGGCGATGGATTCGAAGGCGCGCGTGATCGCCCCCTGCACGGGTTGATGGAAGGAATGCGAGGTGAATTTATGCCCGAATACGAAGATGCCTTTCAGCCCCAACTCGCGGATGGCGCGTTGCAAAAATTCCCCGCGCCGGGGACGGGGTTCCGACAGAATGATTTCCGTGTCCGGGGAAGCCAATTTGATCATAAGCCCCGGGAATCCGGCCCCGCTGCCGATGTCCACCAACGGGGAGGGCCATTTCCTCCCCATCATGCGGTGGAGAATAAGGCAGTCGGCGTAATGCCTTGCGACGATGGTCTCGAACCCTATCAGGCGGGTCAAATCCTGATCGGTGTTGTGCTTCCGCAGCAATTGATGGTAACGCCACAGTTGATCCGCCACGGCGTGGGACACCGGCACCCCGTACCGGGCCATCAGCGCTCCCAGCCTTTCCCGCGAAGGCAGCGGACCTTGCGGGCCACGAGGACGCGGAAAAGGCTGGCGCATCCCGCGGAATGGAACCGGCGCTCCCTGGCCGGGTCGTTCGTGTGGTCGCCGGGGTGGATGCATGCCGTAAACTGTAATTCCTTAATGACCAAGAAAATCGCCATTGAGTTCGTCGCGCAATAACCTTCGCCCGCTTCACCAAACCGCGAGTTTGGGATAGGTGGTCCGTATCCAATCGTCCTTGGTTAAAAACCGCCAGTCATGGGCCAAGGCCGTGGCTACCAATACGCGGTCGAACGGGTCGCGGGTTCCCACATGCTTGGCATGGGCCAGTATGGATGCGTCGAAAGCCGCCACCTGCCAACGCTCTTGCCCGAGAATCCAATCCGAAACCTCCTCCGGTTTCACCGTGATTTTTCCGATCTCATTCAAAAACGTGATTTCCAATAGTGTCATCACGCTAACATGAAAGGCTTGTTGGGAATCGGAAAGATGCCGAACGGCGGCGCGCGACAACTTCCTGGGTTCCAGCAGCCAGAAAATCAGAGCGTGGGTGTCGACCAGGTACGAAAACATCAATATGGCAGGCGCAGATACTTGCGCAAGGCCGCGTCAGCTGACTCCAAAGAACCGACAATGCGACCGGGAATTTTCGGTTCCATCGCGCTGGGTCGGTTTTTCCGGGTTTCCGGAACGGCAAGCGTCCGTGCCGTGAGCATGGCCTCCCCTTCCCCGGTTTCAATGATGACAGTCTCGCCGTGCATTACCCGCCGGAGGGTTCGAAACAAATTTTTCCGCAATGCCGTGGGGGTTACGGTTCCGCGCAATCGCGCAGCTCGGATACGAGGTGTTGCAGAGGAGGAATACATGTACGTACTTAAATGTACGCTAGGTGGGCCGTGAAGTCAAGTTGGGGCGCCCCGTTAAATCCCGAATGGATTTTCACCTTCACTTCACCCGCCTTCACCTTCCTTCACCCAACGCTGCGTTCCACCGCCGATTTCGGACTCGAATCCTCGTTTCCCGATCTGGCACGCCATTTGTTTTGATAGGAAAACGCCGACGGGAAGAAAAGCCTGAAGGTCCGGCGGACGGAATCAAATCCTAGAGTCGCCGGGGAATTCAACGACAGCAAAAGGAGAAAACAATGTCTGTCAATGGAATCGAAGTCACCGAAGTCAAGATCCACCCTTTAAAGAACAAGGAGCCGGGAAGCCACCTGGAGGCATTCGCCAAAGTGGTGCTGAACGGCCAGCTGTGCATCAACAGCATCCGCGTCGTACGCGGCAAGTTCGGCCCGTTCGTGTCCTTCCCGGGCACGTTCAACAAGAAGGATGGGAAGGGGTACCAGTACTGTCACCCCATCACCAAGGCACTGCAGGAGTATCTCTCCGAACGCGTCTTGCGGCAATGGCAGGGAGCGGCGGCTTAGGCCTTCCCGCGCAAGGTCAACTCCGGCTTCCCGCCTCCGGCGGGAAAGTCCGGAGTCCGACCGGGCGAGGAACATATCATGCGCATCACCAACATCCATATATTGTCCTACGGCTCCGCGAACCCTTCCGGAACCGCCGAAGCCGAAGTGGAACTCGACGGGGTCATGACCCTGCGCGGCTTCCGCATCCGCAAAAATCGTTTAGGGTATTTCCTGGCCTTCCCCGTCCAGGGCACGCAGAGACTGGTGGACTTGATCCAACCCGCCTTCGCCAGGGTTTTGCGGCAATCCGTATTGAACGCCTTCCTGGAGCATTATGCTGGCGGTGCTGCGTAGCGGCGCCATCCTGGGCATCGAAGC
>JBGPFT010000070.1:0-8360 GCA_041483475.1 Fibrobacteria bacterium
CCAGCCGCTTTCCCTATTACATGAACACCTACGGGTTCCACAGCATCCACGGGCGCGCGCCCGCCGTGGCCACGGGCGTCAAGCTGGCGAATCCGAATCTGCAGGTGTGGGTGATCACCGGCGACGGCGACGGTCTCAGCATCGGCGGCAACCATTTCATCCATTCGCTGCGCCGCAACGTCGATTTCAAAATCGTGCTGTTCAACAACCAGATTTACGGTCTCACCAAGGGCCAGTATTCCCCCACTTCGGCGGTGGGCACGGTGAGCCCCTCGACGCCTTTCGGATCCGTGGATTTGCCCCTGTCGCCCCTGAGTCTGGCTTTGGGGGCCGAAGCCGGTTTCGTGGCCCGCACCTCCGACAACGACGTGAAACACATGACCGAGGTCTTTCAAGCCGCGGCCGCCTACAAGGGCGCGGCCATCATCGAGGTGTTGCAGAACTGCGTGATCTACGCGGACGACGTGCATGAGCCCTATTACGGACGCGCCACCAAGCAGGATACCATGCTTTACCTCAAGCACGGCCAGCCCATGCGTTTCGGCAAGGAACAGGAAAAAGGCTTGGTTTTGAACGGCCTCCATCTCGAGATCAAGTCGAATCCGGACGATGGGGAAGTGATGATCCACGATGAGAAGGATTCCGACGGGATCCTGGCATTCATGCTCTCGCGATTATCCCATCCCAAATACCCCGTGCCGGTGGGCGTGTTCCGCAATGTGGCCCGCCCGGTTTTCCACGAAGCGGTGCGCGCACAGGTCGACGCGGCCAAGCAGAAAAGCCCGCCCAGCCTGGAAAAGCTTTTCAATTCCGGCAGCACCTGGACGGTGGATTAGCGTTTTTCGCCGCGCACGAGCGTCGGCCCCAATGTTTATATTCCCTACTGGAATTGGGGGGAAACACATGTTATCACATTCACTCGCTATCCGCGCACACCGAATCCCGCTGACCGCCGCGATTTTTCTCGGCATTGCATCCGCGCAAACCGTCACTGTCACCGTGGACGGCACCAACGCCGGCACGCCGCTTAAAACGGTTTGGTCCTGGTACGGGTATGACGAGGGAAATTACACCACCACCCAGCCTAGCCTGGATCTGTTGGACTCCGTGGTGGCCGCAAACCAGGAGCAGGTTTTTATACGGACCCATTTTCTCCTGAACACCGGTAACGGCACCGCGTCGCTGAAATGGGGATCCACCAACGTCTATACCGAGAACGCCGGCACACCGGTGTACACCTGGAACCTCCTCGACGGCATCATGGACGCCATCACGGGAAGGCGCGGCCTTCCTTACGTCGAAATCGCCTTCATGCCCCAGGCGCTCTCGATCATGCCCAATCCCTATCAAAACAGCTCCACCTATGCCTTAGACGGCGGATGCTTCTATCCCCCCACGGATTACAACAAATGGGCCGCTCTCATCCGCACCTGGGCCCAACATAGCCAGGCGCGCTATGCCAACGTGGAACGGGACTGGATTTGGGAATTGTGGAATGAGCCGGACATCAGCTATTGGCATGGAACGGCGGCGGAGTATCAAAGGCTATTCGACTATACCGAACAAGCCCTGCATTCCGTGCTGCCCACCGCCGTCCTGGGCGGACCGGAAATGGCGGGTTCCGGAAATATCGGACCCTTCCTGCAGCATTGCGCCACCGGCACGAATTACGCCACCGGCACCACCGGCACCCGCCTCGATTTGATCAGCTTCCACGCCAAGGGGGGAACCGCGGTGACGGGCGGCCATGTGCGCATGGACCTGGGCAATCAATTGCGCCTGCACCGGACCGGTTTCACCACCATCGCCGGTTACGCGCAATACCGCAACACTCCCATCGTGATCGGCGAAGCCGATCCCGACGGCTGCGCAGCCTGCCCGCAAAATCTATACCCCGCCGACGCCTACCGCAATGTTCCGGCCTATGGAGCGTACGAAGCCGCCATGATGAAGCATTCCCTCGATTTGGCGGCCAATACCGGGGTGAATCTCCGGGCCTGCCTGGCTTGGGCCTGGCTCTTTAACGGCTATCCCTATTTCCAGGGATTCCGAACCCTGTCCAGCAACGGCATCCACAAACCGGTGCTGAATGTTTTCAAAATGCTCGGAAAGTTGCGCGGCAATCGAATTCCTTTGACCAGCACGGGAGCCCTGGGTCTTACCGCCATCCTGGCCAACGGCGTGCGCGGGGCCAATCCCGACATCGACGGCTTGGCGGTGAAAAACGCCACCCAGGTCGGAGCCTTGATTTGGAATTATCACGACGATCTCGTACAGGTGACGCCAGCCAACGTCACGCTCAGCATCACCTTGCCCACCGGCTTCCCCACCCAGGTGCTTCTCACCCATTACCGCATGGACACCACCCACAGCAACGCCTACACCACGTGGCTGCAAATGGGCAGCCCGCAAACCCCCACGGCGGCGCAGTTGACTCAGCTCCGCGCCTCCATGCTCCTGCAAACCCTGAATCCTCCGGCGTTGGTCAACGCGGTGGGCGGAGTCGTCACCACGAGTTTCACCCTTCCACGCCACGGGGTTTCCCTGGTGATGCTGGAAGACCCGAACCCCACGCCCATCCGCATCGGGGAAATGCGGCGTGACGGTGCCGGAAATGGATCCGGCTTTTTGAGGGTGGACGCCCCAGGTCGCCATTCCATCCGCATCCTGGACATGCATGGAAGGCAAATCGCATCCTTCCGGGGCGACGGGGCCAGAAGCTATTCCTTGCGGGACCTGGGAAGTGCCGGCTTATACACAGCCAGAATCACGACCTCTCGGGGCGTTTCCGTGAAACGGGTGGTGCTGTTCTGAAGGAATCGTCCGACCCGACCTGGAAAACCCTCGCGCGCGGGGTCGTGGAGATCATCAGCGAGCCGGAACTCAAGGCCAAGCTTTCCCGGGGCAAACCCCTCAACGTCAAGCTGGGCGTGGATCCCACGGCCCCCGACATCCATCTCGGTTTCACCGTGGTCATGCGTAAGCTGCGGCAATTCCAGGACCTCGGCCATCGCGTCGTCCTCATCATCGGCGACTATACCGCCACGGTGGGCGATCCGTCGGGGCGCAGCAAAACCCGACCCATCCTGAACCACGAGGAAGTATGGGCGAACGCCGAGACTTATAAAAAGCAGTTCTTCAAAATTGTCGACCCGAAGCGCACCGAAGTGGTTTACAACGGCGAATGGTTCTCCAAAATGAATTTCAACGAGGTCACCAAACTGCTTTCCGAAATCACCGTGGCCCAAATGTTGGAACGAGAGGATTTCCAGAACCGTTACCGCGGCGGCCAGCCCATCTCGCTGCATGAATTCCTCTACCCCATGATGCAGGCCTACGACTCCGTGCGAATCGAAGCCGACGTGGAACTCGGCGGCATGGATCAGAAGTTCAACGTGCTGCGGGGCCGGGAATTGCAACGCTCCTTAGGCAAGGAGCCGCAGGTCGGCATGTTCCTGCCGATTCTGCTCGGCACCGACGGCCGCGAAAAGATGAGCAAGAGCCTGGGCAACACCGTCGGCATCGACGAGCCGCCCCAGTCGATGTATCACAAGCTTTACTCTTTGCCGGATTCCCTGATCGAGAGCTACTTCCAGTTGCTCACCGACGTTCCCATGGACGCGGTTCGGAACAGGATGGCGGTCAAGGAGAACCCCAACGCGCTCAAGGATGAATTGGCCCGGTACATCGTGACCCAATACCACGGTGTCGAAGCCGCGGAGCGCGCGGCGCAGAAGGAAAGAAAAATCCATGCCGGTGAAGCCGTCCCGGAAACGGCGCCGGTGATCCGGGTCGAAACCGGGGAGCATTGGGTTCCGGCGTTGCTGGCCCAGGCCGGCATGGCGAAAAGCAACGGGGAGGGAAGGCGCCTGATCGAAAACGGCGGGGTTACTTTCGACGGGGTCAAGGTGACCGATCCCAAGGCCAAGGTAAAAGTGGCCGGGGAGCATGTGCTGCGGGCGGGAAAAAGGAATTTCGCCAAGATAACGGCCCGCTAAACCTTACATCGTCAAGATTCCCCATCTCAGGGGAAAATTGGTCGGGGCTACATGATTCGAACATGCGGCCCTCAGCTCCCAAAGCTGATGCTCTACCAGACTGAGCTAAGCCCCGCCGGGGGGTGAAGCTAGCAATGAGGTCGGAAGGGGAAGTTGGGATTTTTTGAGGCGCATCCGATCGCCGGTTTACCCTTTCCTGTCCAATTCAGCCGGGAAGGCGACACTTGAACCCCTTTTGTACCGTATATTTGCTGCATGGCGAGAACCGGGTCAAAAGGATTTTCCCTCTTGGAAATAATCGTCGTCGTGGCGCTGATCGGCATCATGAGCGCCATCGCGGTGAAGCCTATCAGGGGCCTGATCCAAAGGATTCGAATTCAAAACGCGGCGGAGGGCATCAAGCATTATGTCAAGACCGCCCGTTCCCGAGCCATTTCCAACGCGATGTTGCATTGCGGGGTTCAATTCATCAACGCTGCGGGCACGACTCCCGACACGGTATTCGCTTTTCTCGACAACAAAAACCCCTCGGCCTATGCCTATACCGCCGGCCAGGACAGTCTCTATCTCAAACCCTACGTGTTGCTAAACGGCATCCAACTGTCGATCGCGTCGGGAACCAGCCCCATTGTGTTCCGTGCCGACGGATCGGCCAATACCAGCATCAAGGTGGTTTTTACCTTAGGCACCATGGTGGATACCCTGGATGTTCTGGCCAGCACCGGAAGGGTCATGGTGAAACAATGAGTCCTTTCATTCACACCCGGGAAAAAGGCGAACCCGAGAACGGGTGGACATTGATCGAAACCTTGGCGGCCATCGTGATCATCGGCATCGGCATCGCGCTTTTCACCCGCATTCAGATCATGACGCGATCGACCAGCAAATACAATTCAAACCTGTTGAAGGCGGGACATCTGATCGAAGCGAACATCGACTCCATACGCACCTGGATCGCCCGGGATACCTTGAATAATTGGCCTCCGAGCAACGGTAGCGCCACCGTGGGCGTAATCACCTTGACGAGCACCGTTTCCGCCGCATCATCCCCCAAGGATGCCTTGAACATCCCGCATGCGCGCAAGGTGGATTTCACCGCCTCCTGGGGCAGCGGCCCTCTGGACACTTTGAAGGTCACGACCTATGTATCCCGGTATTTCTAAAGACGGGAAGCAGGGAGGCTTCTCCCTGCTGGAAATGTTAGTGGCCATAGCGGTTTCCGGCATTTTGCTTTTGATCGTGGTGCGCTTTTACAAGGACTCCTACCGCAACTACAGTTTGCAGGAACAGATCGCCGACCGCAACCAGAACGCGTATTTCACCATCAAGCATTTGACCGAACTCATGCAACAGGCCGGCTCGGGACTTCCCGACTCGGGTTATGCGGTGATCATGCCCGCCGCCGGTTCCCCGCCCCATGCCAGCGTCGTGATCGGCACCAACCCCCGCGGAGGCTCCCAAGTCATCTCCCAGAAGGTGACCTCGGTGACCAAAATCGCCGTGGATGATACCACCTCCTTCGGTTATGCCACCGACGTGCTGGTGGATTACCTGAACCCGGCGACCGCCACGGTGAAAAAATCCATCAGCAGTTTCATCGCGGGGCCCCCCAATGCCCCGGACACCATCGTACTCGGCAGCGCGGTGACCTTGGATACCGGCGACGTGTTATACGCCTACAAGCAGGACACGATCGCGCTTTCCGGCACCGATCTCACCATCGGCGGAACCGTGCTGGCCGAAAACGTCGACACCCTCGAATTTCGGTTCTACAAGACGGATAAAACCGCCGCGACCACCTGGGGCACCATGCGCTCGGCTAATATCAAGGTATCGGCCCGGACGCCGCGCGCCGATACCCGAATCACCGGCGACCAATACCGGCACCTTACATTGAAAATGGGCGTTCTATTCCGAAATAAGATTTGACGTCTCCCAGACCAGTTGATTTCACGCGAAACCATAAAAGTCCAATCAAGGAAAGATAAAGCCGTTCAAAGGCATATTGTTATGGCTAAAATACACAGCCCTAGTTTGAAAATTCCAGGCTAATTTACAGATTGAAGCTCCGAGAGTGGCTGCGGGGACTGAAATGAGGGATGATATGGTCATGTTCGGCAAACTCTATCCATTTTCCAAACGCGGTTTCATCCTCCCTCTCACAATCTTGCTCATCCTGGGCGTGACCGCCATCGCCGTGGGCACCATCTTCAACTCAAGCATGGGCAGGTTCACGGCTCAGAACTACAAGAACAAGATCCGCACCTTCAGCGCCTCCGATGG
This sequence comes from Fibrobacteria bacterium, assembly GCA_041483475.1. Taxonomy (GTDB): domain Bacteria; phylum Fibrobacterota; class Fibrobacteria; order UBA11236; family UBA11236; genus UBA11236. The sequence continues at coordinate 6,282 of JBGPFT010000070.1, forward strand.
CCTGATGACCTTGCTGACCCAGGAAGCCCTCGACGGGAACGGCGCCAAGTACATCGACACCACCCATACCGGAAAAATTTACGGCCAGGTCTGGAATTACGACGGAGGTTTGGCGGACTCGACCATCGCCGGCTTAAAGGCCCATATCGCATCCCAGCCCACGCCCGACCGCAGGGATTCCTCGACCTATCTCGGCTCGAATTGGAACGCCGACAATTACGGCGTGCTGTGGACGGGCTGGCTCATGCCGCCGGTTTCCGGGGCTTACACCTTCTATGTGCGCGCCGATCAATCCGCCAATTTCCTGCTCGGCCCGGACGCGGACTCCAACAATCTCCCCGCAAATTCCCGGGCGCTGTGCTCCCTGAGCCGCCCTTCCACGGTTTGGCCCACCAGCGGTTCCGGGGTTTCCAAGCCGGTATATCTGAATTCCGACGAGAGCTATTTCTTCCGCTTCTATCACCGGGAGAAAACCGGAAGCGACATGGGCCAGGTGGGCTGGATCGGGCCGGAATGGTTCAACGAGATGCCGGTGATTCACTCCCGATTGAGTAACCGCGCCCCCGATACCGACTTCGCGTCCACCGTAAACGTCGGCACCATCCCGGTGCGTTATCGCATCGCCAGCATGGGATTCGATCAGTACGGGATATTCACCGAGGCGGTCATCACCAAGCCCGGCAGCCTCAAGGACACGTCTTTCCGCGCGCCGCTGGACAACGTGCTGTCGACGAGAGGCACGCCCGTCAAGCCGCCGGATACGGTGTACATTCCCGTCATCTACTACGACTATCACACCGACGGTTCGAATCCGGAATTCCAGGGCACTTGGCTCCCGGGCAGGCCGCCCAAATATCCTCTTGTCCACCACCTGCACCCCTACATCAACAAGGGCAAGGTGAGACCGAACATGGTCATGAAACACCAGTTGCGGTACATGAAGTCGCCCGCTTTGCCCGCTTCGCATCTCACCCATTTCGGCCTGGACTCCATTCCCAAGCCCATCAAGAACCCCGCGAGGACCAAGGTCACCTATTGGGTGGATAAATGGTTCCAGCCCTGGACTTCGGGAACCTTCAAGGATTTGATTTACGACTCCACCTCGGTGGCCAGCTGGCCAGTATCCTGTTCGGCCGGCGACACCTTGGCTTGCTTGGACACCGCCAATAATTACTTCTACTACCGCCCGACCACGCTAAGCACCAAAAGCCGATATGACTTGGACTCACTTGATAATTTAGGGTTACCCACCACCGTCGCCTGGGACACCGCGGAAAAAAGCCTCACCTTTCTGGATTCGCTGCCCTTCGCCCGGCAGGCGGACGGCTCCTACAAATACAGCCGCAGCAACACCTATGACGGGGCCGGCAACATGTTCTTTCCCCTGGATGGCAAGGGTTTCGGAGCGGACAATCCCACCTTTCCCCTGCACAATTACAGCTTCTGCATGGAAATGCACATACCCTTCGTGCATCGGTCGGGCATGAACTTCAATTTCACCGGTGACGACGATATCTGGGTGTTCATCGGCGACTCCTTGGTCATAGACATGGGCTCCAACCATCCGGAGGACAGCGCGGCCGTGAGTTTGGACGATTTACCGCTCGAGTTCGGCAACTCCTATCGGATAGACGTGTTCTACTGCGAGCGGAACTACGACAAATCGAACATCCGCGTCATCACCAATTTGCCGGTGATGAGGCCCAAGGGAAACCCGGTAGCCAGCTGGAAGCGCAATTACGGCAACATGAATTGAATCCGGTTTTTACGGGGGTTTCCAAAAAATCGCGGAGAACACGGTGCGCATGCGGGTCTTATTAATCGGAGCCATTACTTCCGCCTCGGTTGCCGTCGCCCAGGTTCCCACCCGCATCAAATGGGCCTGCGTCGGCAACAGCATCACGGCCGGCTATCCCCTGGCCAACCTGACATACGTCAACGGGGCCACCCGCTTGTCGGCCTTGATCGGCCCACAGGATACCTTGCTGAACGCCGGAGTTTCCAGCACCACGGTACTCAAGCAAGGCGATGTGCCCTATTGGACGCAAGGCCGGTTGACCCAAGTTTTCGCCTTCAGGC
>JBGPFT010000071.1:0-8294 GCA_041483475.1 Fibrobacteria bacterium
AGAGGACGGCGATGGCGCCGGCCATGATGGCCGGTAAAATCCAGAAGGCTTTCCAACTCGTCATGGCGTTGGAAATGATGGCCGGATCCACGGTGAGCTTTTCCACGGAAAACATGCGCCCGAACGACTGGAGGAAAGTAAGCGACTCTTCGGGACGGGTGGTCTTGATGGCGGAGTCGAGAGCGGAATAATTCTTCGCGACCATGCCGAATTTTGAGAATGCGACCCTATAGCCGAAATACATCCCGATGCCCTGGGTGAAGAAGACCAGCATGCTCTGCGACTGGCCCTTGATGTCCTTTGAGGATACCCGGTCCGTGTACATGAATCCGGTGACGAAGAAAAAGTCATAACAGATGCCGTGCAGGATGATGCCGGCAAACAGCATCCAGGCGACCTGGTCCGGAGCACCGAAAGCGAACAGCATGTATCGCGTCACCCAAGCGAGCATGCCGACCAGGATCATGTACTTGACGCCGAGTTTCCGCATGAAGAAAGGCAACAAGATCATGAAAATGATTTCCGACATCTGGCCAAGGGACATGGTCGAGGCGGGCGCCACGAATCCCGCGTTGCTGAGATAGTTGGAAGTCAACGCGTAGTAATAGGCCAAGGGGATGCAAATAAGGGTGGAGCAGATGATGAAAATCAGGAAGGCGGGTTTTTTCATCAAGGAAAATGAATCCACCATGAAAAGCGCGCGCAGATTGACCGGCTGGCCTTTGGCGGGAGGAGGCGTGGTGGGAAGGAAGAAGCAGAAAGCGCCGAGAATCAGTGCGCATATTCCGGCCGCCCAGAAGATGTTGGCTTTCGCCCCCCATCCCAGGAAACCAATCACGAGTCCCGCTGCGATCCATCCGATGGTGCCCCAGACCCTAATTTTCGGGAACAGGCTCTGATCCGCCACATTTGCGAAGACAATGTTGTTGCCGAGGGCGAGGGTGGGCATGAAGCAAAGCATGTGGCCGGTAAAAACCCAGACTAATGCTTTTCCATTGCTGGCTTCGGCTAAACTTGGCGCCAGGCACATCAACGCGCCGCCTAACAGCATCAGAACTCCCATCACTTTCTCGGACGCGAAAAAACGGTCGGCGATGATGCCCAGGAACAGCGGGGCGAAAATCGCAGCGATGGGCGCGGTTCCATAGGCGCCGCCGATAATATCCCCGAGGCCGTTCGTGCCAAGAAATTGACCAAGCGTAACGAACCAAACTCCCCAGATGAAGAACTGGAGGAACATCATGGCCGAAAGCTGTACGCGGACTTTGGCGCTGAGCGCGGATGGGGTCATAGTACTCCCTTCGTAAAGAGCCTAAATCTATTTTCAAAACGGCCCGGCTATTTCACCGCCAGCTGCCGCTTGGACTCCAGGAAGCGCTTGAGCGGGGCTATCTCCTCCTGGAATTGCTGGTAATCCATGTCTTTCAGGTACAGGGCTCCGTAGGCCCGGCGCATCAACGGGTGCGCGCCGCCGTAGAAAAAAGGACGGCCCAGGAGGCGGATGAGATCCTGATGCTGTTCCACCCAGATCTTCTGCGCCAGACGGCTGAAGGTGCCGTCCAGCTCGTGGCTGGGAAAGGCGGCGGTGCGCTGGCTGGCGAAGCAGGTGTCGAACATGTTGTGCAGAACGGCGAAGGAGTTCAGCGACACCGGAATGACGACGTCGGCCTCGGCGATGTGGAAGCGGGACCAGATATTGCGATAACCGTAGATCCGCAGGTTTTCCGCGCCGTGGATTTTCACGTATTCCTCCAAGGCCCGCGCCACGGCGATCAGGCACTTGAAATGCGTGTCGGGGCCGCTGCCCTCGGGATCCATGGCCAGGGTCACCACGGTGGGCCGCACCTTCTCCATCAAATCCAAAATGGGGCGCACATCGCGCTCGAAATCCGGATCCTCGGGGAAAATGTCCCCGGTGTAGAATTTGAGGCGGAGATGATGCACGTGATCGCGCCCCAATCCGAAATGGGCCCAGGCCAGCTCGGCCTCCCATTCCCGCAGCCAACTTTTCATATTCCGGACGCCCTCGGGATCCGTCTGCCCCGGAGATAATTTTTTCAATGCCGACAATTGCTCGTCCAGGAAATGCTGTATCGCCTCCCCGGAAGGATCGCCGCCCAAATACGCCGCGACCATGCGATGCAGCCGGCAGGCTACGAAAAAGGCCTCGGCCTCGCGGTTCTGCTCGGCGATGGCGTTGAGATAACCGTGTATTTCCTGCTGGTTCGGCTCCCCTTCCCAGGCGGAAAGCGAAAGGCGCCTCCCCCCCAGCCCGCCCTCGCCGATCAAGGCCGACAATTCCTCCAGCCTTTTCAGCAAGGTGCCGTTGGTGACGGCCGTGAAACCGCTGGTGAGATAGCAGAAATAATTTTCGTTCCGCTCCGATCGCACCAGATGATGGATGAGGGGAAAATACGCCAGCTCGATGTCATCGTGATGGGGCGCGGTGTGCAGGAAACGCTGCCCGTCCGGAAGGTGGGTGCCCTTTTGGATCTTCGATCGAATGGAGTCGGAAACCCGCTTCAAGAGTTCGGGGGCCGTCAGGCCCGACAGCTCGACGGCCCGCCGCCATTCCGGAACGCCGCCGCCGTCGGCGGGCACCGCTTCCGGACTCATCAACGGGGCCGGAAGCCCTTCTCTTTGGGCCGATTGGGACAAGGCACCGTCCACGGCCAGCCTTTCCAAATCGCGCGCGGAAACCGAGGCGGCACCCGTATAAAAACGCCGTTCCTTCAGTCGCGAGGCGGCGCCGGCGGTCAAATAAAAGCGCGCGTTCGGCAATCCTTGCAGGACGCTGGCGGGATGATCGATGCCCGGCGGGTTTTCGAGGGCGGCGGCTACGATTTTCGCCTTGGTCTCGCCCGCCGCCATGACGATGGCCGTCACCTCCGGATTGCAGGTGATGGTGCCCAAGCCGATGGTGATCACCGCCTTTTTCCGCGCTGCGTCGATGCCGCCTAAATCCACCGAGGCGGCCGCCATGCTTTCGTAATTCAGCCTGTCCATGCGCGTCGTGGAACGGTGGCTGGCGCCGCGGACGTTGAAGGCCACATGGCCGTCGGGGCCTATGCCGCCCAGGAAAAATCCGATGCCGCCCCAGCCCCGGATGGTATCCTCATACTCCTCGCAAAAACGATCGAAATAGCGGATCACCTTCCGCTGCAACTCCTCCGACTCGCTTTCCGGCTGGCGTACGCGCAATCCGAGGTCGATCACCCCTTCGGGGAAAATCGCTTCCACGTTTTTGCGATGCGACAGGGCGGCGATTTCCTTGGGAAGGGAGTAGGTATCGATGAGCAAAGCTTTGGCGGGATCCAGGCCGAATCCCTCGAGATAGAACTTGCGGACGAAATAGCCGAAGGATCTCTCATGCGCGGGGTTGATGGGAAAGAATTCGTCCAACTGCACGAAGCGGAGACGGCGCAGCTCCGGCGGCTTGCGGAGGTCCGGTCCCAGGCGCGCTAGCAAGCCGGATTTGGCCTCGCGCTCCCAATGCGCCAGGTAATATTGCACCCACTTGATGAAGTACTCGGGAGTTCTCCCCGTAGGCAAGGCGGCCACACCGTCGGGGTTGCGTCCGGCCCATTCCAAAAAGCGCAGCGCCGTCAATTGACCCAGCACGACGTAATTGGAAACCTGGATCACCGGCGGCCGGGATCCCGACACGGTTTCGGCGCCCCCTTCCGTGGTGAAATAGCGCTCGACTTCGCTGATTTCTTTTTCCGCAGAATGCCTTCGGATCACGATCTTCGCACCTGATTGCAAGATAGAAGGGCCGGGAGCACGGCGCATGCCCGTCACGCTGCATTTTTTACCATTTCCGTTGACGGGGGAAATTTCTACCCTTCTGAGGCTTTCCGAAACCTTGTTCGGCGGGCAACCCGCGGGTTTAGCTCAGTTGGTAGAGCATCTCCTTGCCAAGGAGAAGGTCGAGGGTTCGAGTCTCTTAACCCGCTCCAAAAGCCTCAGGTTTCACGCCTGGGGTTCTTGCTTTGCTCCCCCCGCTCCATAGCGGTGAACTCAAACGTTCCCACTTTCCCAGCCGTTCCAGCGCCCATCGCAATAGTTCCGGGTTTTTTCCAAAACGGGCCTTGGCCGCGGCCCGGCCCGACTCCGGGGTCCAAGGGAACGGGATCTCCCCTCCCCTCCATGCCTCTTGGGAAGCCAGCAGCACCTCGGCCCCGTCGCAATACAAGGGGCGCATGGCTCCGGTCCGCGACAAATAGGCCGCCAGGGGCAGATAGCGGTCATCCTCCCCGATGGGCAAAACCAACAGGGTGATCCCGTAACGCTTTTGGTATTCTGCGAACCGCTCCGGATGATTAAATAAATCCAGGAATTCCCGCATGAAGGCCGCGTCATGCAAAATCATCCTGCCGTCGATAAAGGGGCGGTATTCCGGGAAAAGCCGCCAGCCCAAATACCCGCCATGACGCATTTCATTGAAGCAGGCACCGCGTAAATGCCTGCCTTGTAAATATTCCACGGCGCCTCGCGGATAACGGAAGGGGGTTTCCCAGCTTCCCGGTAATTCCCAGCGGCTTTCGGCCCGCGCATCGGTGGCGGACAAAACCGCCTGCAAAAGCGCCCATGCGACGCAGAACGCGGCCACGGGGCGGTATAAAGATCGGTTCCTGGCTCCGTGGAGTTCCGGCCAGGCTTGTGCGATGCGGGCGAAGGCGGCGAGGGCGGCGAACAGGAACAAGGGAATATTTCTTTGGGCCATCAATCCCAACCCCCCGTAAACCGCGAACAGCAAAGCTTCTCCGACCGCTTTCCGGAACCGCGTCAAAACCAAAAGACCCAGGATCGCGGCCGCGATCAGCAGAAAGGGGTAGGCGGAGTCGGGGTTTTCCGCCAGCCATCGCCAATAGGGAATATTCTCCGCCACTTCATGGGAAAAAACGTTGTCCCCGACAGGCAGAATACGGCCCAGCAGGCGCAAGGGAAAAACGAATCCGCGCCAGCCGTAGGGATTCGCGAGCCCGCACAGGAAAAGCGGAACCGGCAGAAGCCACAGCGGGCTCAATTTCGGAAAGGCCGACGCGGAACCTTGGCCACGACGTTCCAACGCTTCCCCGGATACCAGCCACAACGCTTGCGCGGGCCCCAGCCAATGCAATCCCTGAACTTGCACCAGCAGGATCTGGGTGAACAGCAATTGCACCCATGGCAAAGCCCGGCGGCCATCGAGAGCATCGCGGATCCAGCGGTATTGCAGGGCCAACAGCAGCAAGGTCATCCACAGGGGACGGACATCGGCCAGATAACGGCCGTGAACCGCGGCGTAAATCCCGAAGGCCAAAAGGAAGGGCATGGTTTTCCAGGTCCAGGCCCGGGCCACAAGTAAAGCCGTAATTCCGGTCGCCGTCGCGGCCTTGGCCGCGATCAAGGCCGGTTCGCCGCCCAACTTCCACAAGGCGTAGACGATGAGTTGGAAGCCCCACTGGGCATCCAGCCAAGGTAGGCCGAAGGAGGAAACGCAAAACGGATCCGTCCGGGGAATTCCGTGCTGGCAAATCCAGCGGGCGGCGGACAAATGCCACCAAATGTCGGTATCGGTCAGGGGAAAGATATGGCAGACGAAGACGAAGATGAGGAACACGGCGAAAATGGTCCGAGTCAAGCCCGTACGCAAGGCAGAACCTTTTGTCTCCATGGCTGAAAGGTAAAAGGGAACATCGCCTTGGCACTCTCCCTACCCTCACCCCAACCCCTCTCCCACAGTAGTGGGAGAGGGGAAAACTTCCTTTATTTCTTCCGTGCCTTATTCCATTCCTATAATGCTTTTGTTGGTTCTGGGATGCAATCAACCGGATCCGTCTTCAGAAATCGCGGCCATCATGGCCAAACACCCGGCGAATTTTACGGACCGATTGATCGCTTTCGACGCCTTGGTGTCGCGGCATTTTCCCCCGCCGGATCGGACCCCGGTGGCGTTGGCCGACACTTTGGCCCGATACCGGAAGCGTTTGTTGGACGCGGGTTTCGCCGCGCTGCCGGATTCGCTGAAGGCGGAATCCTTGATTCGCTTCCTATTCGATTCCCTGGGTCTCATGGCGGATGATCGAAATCAGGATCTGGCCTTGAGCCAACCCACTTTGGTGCTGAGGGACCGGCGCGGCTCCTGCGTGGGTCTGGGCCTTGTCACCTTGGCCCTGGCCGAGGCCGTGGGACTGGAAGCCTTGCCGGTGTTCCTGCCCGGCCATCTTTTTGTCCGATTGCGCGCGGCCCGTGATTCCTGGCGCAACGTGGAGCTTTTGCGGAAGGGAATCGCCCGCAGCGATTCGTTTTATCGGGCCGAGTTCCGCCTGTATCAGCGTCCTTGGTACAAACTGACCTCCGCAACCCTGGAACAAGCCCTGGCCGCCCTGGCGTTCAACCTCGCAAACGCGCATGCCGCGACGGGGAAAACCGCCTGGGCTCGCGCCGAATACGGACGGGTCGCCGAACAGCTTCCCGGTTTTCCCGACGCCTTGGGCGCCGAAGGCTCCTTGCTTTTGGCCGAGGGCCGAGTCGATGAGGCTCTGGCAAAGCTCAAGGCGAGCATCGCCGGCGATTCGCTGTCCTTCCCGGCCCGGGATGCCTATGCCAGGGCCTTGCAACATGATTGACCTGATACCGGGCCGGGAGTAAATTGCGGAAGGCGGAAGAGTTCCGCCTCGGAGGCATATGCCCGACTCGTTCCGGGTTTTCGTTTCCAGCACCCACCGCGATCTCGCCACGGAAAGGATCCTGGTGCAGGAGCTGCTCGAAACTCTGGCCAAGGAAACGGAAGGGTTCGGCTACTTCGCGCCCCGCTCCCAGCCTTCGGTGGCTTCCACCCTGGAGGCGATGCGCGGTTGCGACATGGCCGTTTTCGTTCTCGGCCATTCCTATGGAGCCCTGGCGCCCGGATTTCCCGTCTCGCATGTCGAATGCGAATACCGGGAGGCCGTGAAACTCGGCATACCCATGCTCAACTTCCTGCGACAGGAAGGTTATGGCCTGATGCCTGGGCAATTCGAAAAGGAACCGGCCCGCGCCGCGCGGCTGCAGGAACTCCGGGCCCGATTGCAGTCCGGATCCTCCCGAACCTTCACCGATGCGCCTTCCCTGGCCACGGTCATGCGCAAGGCCCTGGAGGCGGAGATCTATTTGCGCGGATTGCCACGGCGCCTGCCCACCCGATCCATCCCCTTCGTTTCCGGAAGCGGCGCCCCCCCTCCCCCTCCGCCCGTCGAAGGTTTCATGGAACCCGTGAAAGGGCGCGCCACGCAAACTTTGCCCAGGCTGCAAAAAGCCCTGAGCACGCCTTATGTCGAGAAAAAACCCTTTCCGTCATGGTTATGGTGGGCCTTGGGAGGAGCGGTTACGGTAGCGGTGTTCGTATTCGGATTTTTGATAAAAAGTTGATTCCGGTTCAGGGCTGACGCACCATCAAAACCTTGCCCCTCGTAATTTTCACCTGCGCCAACGCCCCGATCATCTTCTCGTAAAGCTCCCGGTTTTCCAAAAAATCCCCGGGCGACATGCCGCCCCGGTTGACCAAACCAGCCCTCGGCACCCTTTGACCGTTCATGAACCCACGGTTGGGATCCAGTTCCAGACGTCCTTCTTCAAACTTCGGCGCTCCTTCCAAAACTGCGTTCAAGTATCCGGTATCCCGTGCCATTTTCCGGAACAGCCATGCCAAACGCCCACGCAATGCGTGCAACGGCTGGGTGCTATGCACCGTCAGCACCGACTCCCCTATTTCGACATGGAAGCGCAGGCTTTGGGAGCGCGCCACCGGGCTGGCGGCCAACAGAAAATCCAAGTCCCGGCCCGTAAGCCGCAGCGAATCCGTTTTACCGGAGGCGAAGGCCTGGAAGGAAAGTCCCAACTCCCGTATCCGATCCCGCCCGACGGAATCGGAGAAAACTTCAGGGACATCGGGAACGGAAGCCACCAAGGATCGGAACTGCTTGTATTGCAAAACCAAAATGATGGCGAATACGCAGGCGAAACTGGCGGGAGCGAGTATCAGGAACAGGATGAAACCGCGCCGGGAGAAAACCGGGGCGGATGGGGGTGCCATCAGGGCTCGGGATGTTCCTTGGCCGAAGTATCCGCGCCATGGCCTGGGACGGCGCCGGAGTCGATTTTGACCGGTGACTCGAAGGGAATGGTGACGGCATCACGCTTGTAAACCGCGCCCCGGAAAACCGTGTCGGAAAGGGTGTAGATGATGAATACCCCCAAAAAAATGAAGCCTGAGAGAAAGACGATGGTCGAGAAGGGCTTGTCGTACTTGAGGCCCATGAAGAAGGTGA
>JBGPFT010000072.1:0-8276 GCA_041483475.1 Fibrobacteria bacterium
CGGGAAACAGGCGCCGTTGAGGTGAAAAGCGATTTCATCCGGAAAATGCCCGGCTTCCTGAACGATCCCGTGCGCGCGGTTTCCTTCTCTCCGGGAGTGGTAGTGCAAAACGATCTCAACGTAAGGCCGCTCGTTCGGGGCGGCGATATGAATCAAACCACGGTGGTATTGGACGGGATTCCGTTGGCGCAACCTTATCATGTGGGAGGGACTTTTTCCCTTTTCAACCTGAACTCCGTGGAATCCGTCGAGCTTTATCGGGAAGATTTTCCCGTGGAATATCCCGGGGTGCTTTCGGGCGTGGTGAATCTCAAAACCAAGGCGCCCGGTTTGGCCGACAAGGCGAAGGTGAAATCCAACCTCTCTTTGATTCGGGGTGACGTTTTCGCGGAAGGCCCCGTCATCAGGGACCGGGTCGGCATTTCCGGGTCGGCGCAATCCTTTCTATTCGATCATTCCCTGCACGGCATGTTGAACACAGCCTCGCTTTTCTCGGATGACACCCTCTACCAGAACGACATCCAACGGTATCAAGACCACATCAACCTGCCGCGTTTCCAGGACTATCACCTGGGCGCCTCGTTCCAAGCGGGGAAAAACCTCCGCGTCGATTATCTGGGGGGCTGGTCCCGGGACGATTACGCTGTGGTGATTCCCTCGCAAACCAATATCGTGTTCAACCCGGCTCCCAATCCGAATCCCGATCCCAACCCCATTCCCATAGTGCCCGTAGTCCCCAAAAGGGAAATAAACCGATCCAAGAAACTGTCCATCGACAGCGTTTCCTCCGTCGGCATCGCCAACACCATGCATTTCCTGCGCCTGGCCTGGGATGTCAATCCCCAGAACTTCGTGGAAAACAACTTCGGATTTCAATACCAGCGCTGGGACGTGGACTTCAAAAAAGCGCTCCTCGCGGCGGATTCCCTGACGCTGTCGCAATCCTCGCGGTTTTTTAATTACCGGGTAGTCGACAATTACGCGCCCTCGGAAAACCATCGGTTCAAATTCGGGCTGAGCTACGATTACCAACGACAGAATTACCGCGCCGAATTGCCTTATGTACTCTACGACGTCATCACCAACAGCAACATGGACATGCTGGCGCCCCTCGGGCTTTTTTCCCCTAACGGTTTCCAAATCGAAAAGGACGACAGCTTAAGAAGCAATTTCGACTATTTGGGCGATTACCCCGCCCGCATGCGTTTCTCCCATGAGGGGGAAATCGGGGAGCATTTCCTCGGCCTTTTCTTTTCGCATGCTTGGAATACGCCCACGGGTTCGCTGACCTACGGGGTTCGGGGAGAATACCAGTCCACGTCGCATGAATTTTTCCCCTCTCCACGACTTTCCTACCGGTGGCGGCTGAACGAAGAAAACGATTTCCTGTTCCACACCGGACTTTTTTCCCAGAACCGCCTTCCCTATTATGAAAGGGATCGGAATCCGGCTCTGAAATCCGAAAAAACCATGCAGGCGGGCCTGCAATGGATTCGCCGTCTTTCCGAAGGTTACCGAGTGGAGGTGGGCAGTTATTACAAACGCTATTTTGACTTAGTGGCACCGGTTTTGAAACCCAACGGAACCATCGCCTTTAACGGTTTGTTGCTGCCGCTTCCCTCTTCGAGCCTTTCCCAGGCGGAAATCCTTCAACTGAAGACGCTTCTGGATTCCACCGCGGATTTCCAAACGCTGCCGGACTCCGTGAAGCAGCTTTCGTACGCGACTTTCGGCAACCTGATTTTCGACTACGGCAACACGGGAACCGGAATGAGCATGGGCGCGGAATTTTCCTTTTTTTACCGGCCCAAACCGATATGGAACGGTTGGGTGTCCGCGGACTTCGGCCTTTCCTATCGCCGGGATGCCGTGGGAGAGCCCTATTATCCTTACCAATACAGCCGGCCGGTGGTATTCAATTGGGTGAACTATTTCGACATGCCCAGCGATTACGACATCAGCCTCGCCTATCGTTGGGCCATGGGCCAGCCCTATACTCCCTATTCCGGCACCATGGACGCAAAGGGCGCCGAACCCATAGCCGTCGGCGCCCGGAATAGCGGCCGTTTATCCCCTTATAATCGGCTGGACATGCGCCTATCGCGCAATGTCCGCCGCTTCGGCGGCGATTTCACGTTCTATATCGAAGTCTGGAACTCGATGAACAACCCCAATTATTTCGCGCGGGATTACCGCACCGGCGTGCTGAAGTCCGCCCAATTGAACTGGCCCTTCCCCTTGTTTTTCCTGGGAGTCAGCGGAGAAATTTGACTCGCGGTGGAACGGTTATCCCACCGGCGGACAGGAGCAGAACAAGTTCCTGTCCCCGTAAGCGTTGTTGAGCCGCCCCACCGAGGGCCAGAATTTGTTTTGGCGCACCCAGGGCAGCGGAAACGCGGCTTTTTCCCGGCCGTAAGCGTGGCTCCAGGCGTCGGCTCCGATTTCCTCCGCCGTATGCGGCGCCATCTTCAGCAGATTGTCCGCTTTGTCTGATTTACCAGCTTCAATATCGCGAATCTCCGCACGGATGGAAATCAACGCTTCGCAAAAGCGATCCAGCTCCGCCTTTGATTCCGACTCGGTGGGTTCTATCATCAAGGTGCCGGCCACCGGAAAAGAAACCGTGGGGGCGTGGAAGCCGTAATCCATCAAGCGCTTGGCGATGTCCTCGACTTCGACGCCCGCGCTCGCCTTGAAGGCGCGACAATCCAGGATCAATTCATGCGCCACGGTGCCATTTTCGCCCTGATACAATACGGGATAATGCGGCGATAATTTGGCCTTGAGATAATTCGCGTTGAGGATGGCGATTTCCGTGGCGCGTTTGAGATTCTCCCCGCCCATCAGGCGAATGTAAGCCCAAGAGATGGTGAGAATGCTGGCGCTGCCGAAAGGCGCGGCCGATACCGCGGGAATGGCTTTCTCCCCGCCGGTTTTCACCACCGAGTGTCCGGGCAGGAACGGCTGCAAATGCGCGGCCACGCATATCGGGCCCATGCCGGGACCGCCGCCGCCATGCGGAATGCAAAAGGTCTTGTGCAAATTGACATGGCATACGTCCGCGCCGATGCGCCCCGGGCTGGTCAATCCCACCTGGGCGTTGAGATTGGCCCCGTCCATGTATACTTGGCCGCCGGCGGCATGCAAGATGCGGCATACCTCGGCGATACCCGCTTCGAATACGCCATGCGTGGACGGATAGGTGACCATGGCGCAGCATAGCTTTTCCTTATGTTCCTCGGCGCGTTTTCGCAAATCCGATAGATCGATATTCCCTTTCTCATCGCAACGGGTTACCACCACCTCCAAGCCGGCCATGGCCGCACTGGCGGGATTGGTGCCATGAGCGGAGGAAGGGATCAGGCAAATATTGCGGTGGCCTTGGCCACGGCTTTTGTGCCAGGCGCGGATCACAAGCAATCCCGCATATTCGCCCTGAGAACCCGCATTGGGTTGCAGGGAAATGCCGGGGAGACCGGCGATCACCGCCAAGTCATCCGACAGTTCCTCGAAAATCCGATGATACCCGGCCACCTGTTCCGGCGGGGCGAAGGGATGCGGTTCCGAAAAGCCGGGCCATGACAAAGGCATCATTTCGGCCGTGGCGTTCAGTTTCATGGTGCAGGATCCGAGCGGGATCATGGAAGTGGTCAGGGAAAGATCCTTGCGCTCCAAAGCCCGGATGTAGCGCAACATTTCATGTTCGCTGCGATGGGTGTTGAAAACCGGATGAGTCAGGAAAGCGCTTTGGCGGCGCAGGTTTTTCGGAATGCCGGATTCCAGGCCTCGGGCCGCCTTTTCCAATGCGGCTTGCGACGGCGCCGGACGATTCAAAGCCGCGGCGAATACCCCCGCTATTTCGGCCACGGTATCGAGATCCCAGGTTTCATCCGCGCTGATGCCGATGGAGCCGTCTTCCGCATGGCGGAAATTGATGCGGGCGGATTCGGCCCGGTGGATCAAGGTTTTCAGCGCATCGTTTCCGGGCAGGCGGACATGTAAAGTGTCGAAATAAACCGGATTTCCCGCCGAGGCGGATAAGCATCCCATATCCCGGAGGACGGTATCCAGCAAGGTTGCCAAAGCATGGACGCGCCCGGCGATTTTTTTCAGGCCCTCCGGGCCGTGATACACCGCGTAAAAACCCGCCATCACCGCCAATAGCACTTGTGCCGTGCAGATATTGCTCGTGGCCTTTTCCCGGCGTATATGCTGCTCACGCGTTTGCAGCGCCATCCGCAGCGCGCGATTTCCATGCCGGTCTATGGACACCCCGATGATGCGGCCTGGCATATGGCGCTTGCAGGCTTCGCGGGCGGCCATGAAAGCCGCATGCGGACCGCCATATCCCATCGGCACTCCGAACCGTTGCGACGATCCCACCACGGCGTCGGCCCCGAATTCCCCGGGTGACTTGAGCAGAGTCAACGCCAAAAGATCCGAAGCAACGGCGACGCTGGCGCCCGCGGCTTTCACCTTGGCAATAGCGGCCCCGAGATCCTCCGCATGGCCGAAAGTGTCCGGATATTGAAACAGGGCGCCGAAGATTCCTGCGGGAATCCCGGCGGAAACGTCCTCGACGCGGAGATCGATGCCCATCGGTTCGGCCCGCGTCCGAAGCACGTCGATGGTTTGCGGATGACAGCGCGGCGAAGCCAGGAAGGTTTTCCGGCCTTCATCCTCGCGCATGGAAAAAAACATGGACATGGCCTCGGCTGCGGCGGTGGCTTCGTCCAGCAAGGACGCGTTGGTGATTTGCATCCCGGTGAGATCGAGAACCACGGTTTGGAAGTTGAGCAGCGCTTCGAGGCGGCCTTGGGCTATTTCGGCCTGATAAGGCGTGTATTGGGTGTACCAACCGGGGTTTTCCAGCACATTGCGCTGGATTACCGGGGGCGTGACACAGCCGTAATACCCCATGCCGATGCAGGAACGCCGGCGTTGGTTCTGATCCGCGAGGCTGCGGGCCAAACGGAGAAAGGCCGTTTCGCCCTCCACGGACTCAATTTCCATGGGCGATTGCAGGCGGATGTTTTCCGGAACGGTGCGCTGGATCAGAGTTTCGAGATTCGGCAACCCAATCGTTTGCAGCATCCCCTCCGCTTCGGCGGCATCCGGACCGATATGGCGGGAAGCGAAGGATTCTGCAGGTTGCAGGACGGCTTCTGAAAGAGATTCGGGCATGGGTGCTTTCTGTTAGAAGGAGGAAAATTAGTTTCGCGCCTTCTTTACCCCACCCCCATAACCTCGAAAACTTTTACTTTTTCCCGCCATGTCCCTTCGCGTCGCAATCATGGGGGCCACCGGGGCGGTGGGCCAGGAATTCTTGAGAATCCTGGAGGAAAGGAAATTTCCCCTTTCCGAACTGCGCTTGCTGGCCTCGGCCCGTTCGGCCGGAAAAACCATGCGTTTCCAGGGCCGGGAGCTTCCCGTCCACGAATTGAGGCACGACTCCTTCGCTGGACTCGATCTCGTTCTGGCCTCAGCCGGCGGCAAGATCAGCAAGGAATTCGCCCCTGCGGCGGTGAAGGCCGGCGCCGTGGTGGTGGACAACACCTCCTATTTTCGCATGCAGGAAGGCGTGCCGCTGGTGATCCCCGAGATCAATCCCGAGGATATCGCCAAGCACAAGGGCATCATCGCCAATCCGAATTGCTCCACCATCATCATGTGCCTGCCGCTTTGGCCTTTGCACCAGCGTTGGCGCGTGCGCCGCGTGGTGGCCGCCACCTACCAGGCCGCCAGCGGCGCCGGGGCCGTGGCCATGGACGAATTGGAAAAGGAAACCGGTGCGCGTCTGCAGGGCCGCGAATTCGTGCGCACGGTGATCCCGCATCCTTATGCTTTCAACCTCTTTCCCCACAATTCGCCGATGACCGAAAACGGCTATTGCGAGGAGGAGATCAAGATGGTGAAGGAGATGCACAAGATTTTCCACGACGAGAAAATCCGCGTCACCGCCACTTGCGTGCGCGTGCCGGTGCTGCGCGCCCATAGCGAAGCCTTGAACATCGAATTCGAAAGCGAACCCGACATCGCGGAGGCATATGCCATCCTGGCCAAGGCCCCCGGTGTGCAGATCCTCGAAGATCGCGCCCAAAACCGCTGGCCCATGCCGCTGGACGCTTCGGGCAAGGATCCGGTGCTGGTGGGCCGGCTGCGCAAGGACTTAAGCCAACCGAAAACCTTGGATCTCTGGGTGGTGGGCGATCAAATCCGCAAGGGCGCAGCGTTGAACGCGGTGCAGATTGCGGAGAAACTCTAAGAGGGGGTTGGTTCCCCATTAGGAGAATAAACTATGGCCACCGAATTCAAGAACGTCGCCGTCCCCGCCAAGGCCAACGTTTATTTCGGCGGCAAGGTGGTGAGCCACACCTTGCTGTTCGCGGACGGATCGAAAAAAACCTTGGGATTGATTTATCCCGGCGAATTCCATTTCAACACCGAGGCCCCCGAATTGATGGACATGACGGCTGGGATTTGCCGGGTCAAATTGGCCGGAGAAAAAGATTGGATCGTCTATAAAGCCGGTCAAGCCTTCAAAGTCCCCGGCCATTCGCATTTCGACATCGCGGTGGACGAGGGGATCGCGGAGTATATCTGTAGTTTCGGGTGAATCACTGCCGGATTCAACCAGCTTAACCACGGCGATCCTTTTGGCCCAACCTTCGACCACCCTCTACCGGTTCCAAATCAACTTTTCCGACATCGATCAAGGCGTGTACAAGACGCTCGATTTCCGCATGGCCATGCATCCCTCGGAATCCGAAACCTATCTCATGACCCGGCTCATCGCCTATGTTCTCAATGAGCGCGAGTTCCTGGAATTCGCTCCGGAAGGACTCGGGGATCCCGACGCGCCCGCCCTCAGCGCGAAAACGCCGCGCGGTGAAATCCTTCTCTGGATCGAAATCGGGAATCCCGGCGCGCGCAAACTTCACAAGGCCGCCAAAGCCGCCAAGCAGGTCAAGGTCTATACCTACAAGAAACCGGAAATGCTTCTCGAAGAAATCCGCGACAATAAGGTTTATCACGCGGAAAGCATCGAGATTCACGCCATTGATCCCAAGTTTCTGGAATCCATCGCGCGCCGTTTGGAGCGCAAGAATTCCTGGGACATTCTGCTGCATGAAGGAGTGCTCAATGTCAGCATCGGGGAATTTACCCAAGCGACGGATTTGATGAAACACCAGATCAGCCCCGAGAATTAACTAAACTCAACCGTCCTTTCCGCTTCCCCGGAGTTCCATGTCCAAAGTCTTGTTCGCCGATTTGTCTTTGTCCCATGAAGTGCTGAAAAGCATCGAGGAAATGGGATTCGAATCCTCCACCGCCATCCAAGGCGAAGCCATACCCCACATCCTCGCCGGCCGCGATCTCATCGGGCAATCCAGCACCGGAACGGGGAAAACCATCGCTTTCGCCGTGCCCGCCGTCGAAACCGTCGACACGCATTTGGCGGCCGTGCAAGTGCTCACGCTTTGCCCGACCCGGGAACTATGCATACAAGTCGCCGAGCAAATGGCCAAAATCGGGAAGCACAAAAAAAATCTGCACACCCTTCCCATTTACGGAGGTCAATCCTATGATCGCCAAATCGACGGCTTGCGCCGCGGGGCGCAAATCGTCATCGGGACTCCCGGCCGTTTGATCGATCTCCTGGAGCGCGGCACGCTCAAGCTCGACAAAGTGAAACTCATCATTCTCGACGAGGCTGACGAAATGCTGGACATGGGATTCCAGGAAGATCTCGATCGCATCCTGGAAGGCGTTCCCAAAGCGAGGCAAACTGTTTTATTCTCCGCCACCATGCAACCCGGCATCCGCCGCCTGGCCACGCGCTACCTCAAGGATCCCGTGACGGTGCAGAACACCCATGAAACCATGACGGTGCCCACCACGGCCCAGGCCTATTTGGAGGTGCGCGGTTCCGACAAACTGGAAGCCCTCACCCGCGTACTCGATTTTCATCGGGTGAAACTGGGAATCATTTTTTGCAACACGCGCCTTGGAGTGGACGATCTGGTCGCGCATTTGCAGGCCCGCGGATATTCCGCCGAAGGCCTGCACGGCGAACACAAGCAAAACGTGCGCGACCGCATCATGAAAAAATTCCGGTCCGGACAGGTCGAATTGCTCGTGGCCACCGACGTGGCGGCGCGCGGCATCGACGTCAAGGACGTGGCCATGGTTTTCAACTACGACCTTCCCAAGGACGAGGAAGACTACGTGCATCGCATCGGAAGAACCGGGCGCGCGGGCAAATCGGGCCTGGC
>JBGPFT010000073.1:0-8151 GCA_041483475.1 Fibrobacteria bacterium
CGAAGCGATGAACCAGGACAGAGGACGGCCCGTGAAGCGAAAGCGTTGTCCCATAAATCGAAAAGTAATGTACTAACCCTCCCATTCGGGTTGGCGTAAACTCCTGCGATTCTGTATCTTCCAACCATGAGAGCCATCCGCTTGGGCAATCAATCCCTGTTTCTAATTCCGTTTTTCATCGGCATCCAAACAGCTTGGTCCCAACCGCCGCGCGGAAAACCTGTGGAACCCACGGCGGAGGAAGCCGCTAAACTCTCGGGCCTGAAAGGCAAGCTGAACGGCTTCATCGTCTGGTCCACGTCTCGCGACGGAAACCACGACATCTACCGCATGAATGCCGACGGCACCGATCCCAAACCGTTGACGCTGGGACCGAAAACCGATTGGTACCCGCGCATCTCGCCGGACGGGAAGCAAGTCCTGTTCGGACGCTCGCAACTCGACTGGACCACCGAAGAAGACGCTAATAAACCTGAATTATGGGACACATGGGTGATCGGCGCGGATGGCCAGGACGAAAAACTCCTGATTCCCCATTCCTCCTGGGCCGTATGGACCCGCGACGGAAAATCCATCATCTGTTCGCGCGGCAAGCAAGTGCTAAAATACGCCGCCGACGGGACGGGAGAAACCGTTCTCGCCGACGGGGACAAGGATTTCAAGGGCGGTTTGGCCCAGCATCCGGCGTTGTCGGATGACGGACGCCTGCTCGCGCTCACCTTGCGCGGATCGCAACGCGAAACCGGAATCCTGAATTTGGAGACGCGAAAATGGTTCACTTCCGGAGGCGGCTGCCAATTCTCGTTTTTTCCCGGATCCTATAAAGTGGTGCGGGTGAACCAAACCGGAGTGGGCGGAACGCAAATCTTCGCCTTCGATCTCAACCGGGACGGAACGCATGGAAAAATCGAAGGGGATCGCATCGACGGAAAATCCATTCGCCTCATGGATTTGCCGGGGCGGCGTTCGCATGAATATTTTCCCCGGCTTTCCAACGACGCGAAATATCTCGTCTGGGGCGTAACCCAATACGGCCACGACCATGACATCGCCGACTACGAGATTTATCTCTGGAAAATCGACGAGCCCTGGGAAAACGCCGTACGCCTCACCTTTCACTCCGGAAACGACCGATGGCCCGATCTGCATATCGAATAATCGCGGCGGCGATTTTTTTTGCCGCTTTCCCGGGTTGCAACCGCAAATCCGATTCCGCCACCCCCGCCGTCGTGGCAACGGAAATCCCCGCGCGCGGATCCCTGACTATCGAGGCCCGACTGGAGGAAATCCCCGCGCCTTTCCCCGCCAACGATCTCTACAACTACGTGTACATCATGAAATACCGGGTACTCAAGGTGCTGCGGGGCCGCTATACCGACAGCGTCATCCTGGTGGGGCATTACAATCCGCGCTTCGCCCGCGAGGAAATCACGGACCCGATGGATTCACTGGTGGATGGAGATCTGACTTCCTTCAATCCGGGCGATATACACCGACTCGCGCTGACCGATCTCGATTCCATCGGCGTCATCCCGGCCGTGGAGAACAATTACCCGCAGGATCCGGGCAGGCGGTGGTTCGCGTTGTGGGCGGGGAAATAGGCCGATAGGGGCGCGGCATGCCACGCCCCTATCGGCCGCCCCATCCCCCCGGATAGACGAACAAATCCCTTACCGACATCATCCAAATCACGAGCCGCTTGCCTTTTAACGCCTCGGGGCCGGCGCGGCGCAACTTGTTCGGAGCCTCGGGGCCCCCGCCCCAACCCATGATGAGATCCACCGGGCCGGCCAAGCCCTTGGCCAAATGCGCCGTTACACCCGCGTTACGGCAGCCGGTGAGTTCGAATACGCCCGTATAGCTGTCGCCCAAAACCAGCACTGGCGCGTCCGGGCGATCCTGGTAGAGTTGACCGTCCGGCAGCAGTACGCGGCGGGCCGACAAAACTTCGGGCCGGATTCCGGATCGGGCGTCGGACGGAAGGCGATCGTAGAGATCGCCCAATTGGGAAAAAACCGTGTCGCGTACCGAGTAATGGATTTCTTCCGGGTACGCTTCGCCGAACCAGGCATAACCCATGACCCGTTCGGCCAAGGTTTTCGCCACGGTTTCCAGTCCATGCGCAGTCCAATGCGTGTCCTGGCGCTGGTACACGGAATCGTCGCCGCCATGCGCGGCTTCTTGAAAAGGCGTGAGCAGATCCACCGTCTCCACTTGCTTCCCCGCCAGATCGAGCAACACCTTGCGGAAAAAAGGCTGGGTCGTCCCGCCGGGTAATTTCACGCCGGAAGCGGAAACCAAACCGGGATACACATCCAGCTTGGTGGGGATGGGGACGAAAAGAAAATCGATTCCTAAGGCCGCCAAGGAATCGCGCAGCGAAGCGATAGCGGCGAGAGGGTTCTTTTCCGGCGGCAGTTTTTGCAAATCGTCGGCCAACAAATATTCGAGTTCGCGGCGAAAAAGCAGGAAGGCCTTTCTCCCCGGCAACGCCATGACGGAAGCGGGTTGGGTGGCGAGCAAGGCCGATACTTCACGATGATATGGGGCCAACTTCCCGCGCCAGCGATCCCAGGAACCTTTTCCCTGCTTCGTCAGCAGCGATTTTTCCCGATCGCGGATGGAGGCGAGGTATTCCCCGATATTGTCGGACACAGATACCGGACCGTTCGATTGATTCCCTTCCTTTCCCCCCTGGGGGGTTGGGGGGGACTTAACTCCCATACCCGGAACCGCCAGAACGAAATACACGGGTTGTCCATGCGGTTTGCCGCGCAGGGCGAATACGGGCTGGGGAAAGTTTCGTCCTGGGAATTCGCGTTTCACTTCCGCCTCGACGGCCTCTCCGGGCCACGATCCGAGTCCGCGCAAATCCTGAAAATCGGTGTTGCGCGACGGATACCAATACGCCGCGAGTTGGTGACCCCAGTCGATGACTTCCGCTTCGGTTAAAACCTTGGAAGCGTATTCGCCGCGCAAAAGCGAAAACAGTTTCGGGGTGAATTTGGACGCATCCAGGCGGGCAAAACCTTCCGGGACTCCGTCGCCATCACCGTCGTGTAATCCTTCAGGCATGGGAAGCATCCAAGGCTTGCATTCGATTTTGATCCAAACCGAAGAATCCTTCGTCGCGAGATAAAGATCGGCGAACTCGATCAACGGCGCCGGAACATCGCCCGAAAAACCGAAGCGCTCCGCCGTAACCTTTCCGTAACCTTCCGCTAGGGATCGCGCCTCGTCGAAGGCCTGTTCCAGCAAATATTCCAGTACCGGCTTCCAATGCAATGGGGATGCACGTTCTACCTCGGTAACCGGAATGTCACCCACATCCGGGTGAATCTCGCCGAGAAAGTCTCCGAAGCGGAGATCCTCGCGTGTGACGCCATGCGGCAATCGCACCGTGTCGCCGGGCGCATTCCAAAGCATGACGTCGGCGGAGTAAACCGCGTAGTCGAGGTTCGCGCGCGTCGGAGAAGCCACTTCGCGTACCAGCGCGCGCGAGGACATGCGGTTATAACCGGGGTTCAAGGTTTTGACGGGGCTGGAAATATGGATCTCGCGTTGGCAACCCCAGAGTACAACGGCAAAAGAAGCAATAACACAAAGTTTCACTACACCTCCGTTGCGTGGCGCGCCAAAGCCTCGACCACGATCCGCCTCAAGGCTTCTTCCAAAGCGATCTTTGGCTCCCAGTTCAACAGTTCGCGTGCTTTCCGAATGTCGGGCAGACGGCGATCCGAATCGTCATAACCCTCGCCGTAGAATTCCTCGGCGCTGATGTTCGCTTCCGGATGGTCGAGGTAACTTCGCTGTTCCGTCGCTCCGGCGAAGGCCTCCCGCATCAGGCGCGCCAGCTCGCGGATGGTCGCTTCATTGCCGGGATGGCCCAGGTTGAAAATCCGGCCTTGCGCCGCTTCCGGCCTTTCCAAGATGTTCAACAAGGCGTTCACCGCGTCGTCGATATGCATGAAGGTCCGCCGCGCCTGTCCGCCGTCCACCAAGGGCAAAGGTTCGCCCCGCAACAGCGCGGACAGGAAACACGCCAGCACGCGGGGAGTCCCTTCCCCATCCTCGACGCCCGGCAAAAAATCCATGCGCGGGCCGATGAAATTGAAAGGGCGGACCATGGTGAATTTCAGGCCGCGCTCGCGATGATAGGCGAATATCCAGCGCTCCAACAATTGCTTGGCGCAAGCGTAGCTCCATCGGGCGCGTTGCACGGGCCCCAAAAGCAGCGGCGACTCGTCCTCACGGAGAAGATTGAGATCGAGCCGGCTTTCCGCTTCCGGTCCAAGTTGCGACGCCAAGGTTTTCCCATACACTTCGCTGGTGGAAAAATGGATCAACCAGAGTCGGTGGCGGGCGATCATTTCCACCAACCGCGCCGGTTGCAGGAAATTGCTTTCGATCACCGCGATGCCTTCGCCCGCATAACGCGAAGGCCAGCAAATGGCCGCCAGGGAAATCACGGCGTCGCAACCGGCCAATTTTTCCTCCAGCTTGGGATCGCGGTAAAGATCGCCTGAGAAAAACGAAAAACGGGGATGATCCAGCCAATGATCGATGCGGCGGGAATCCGCATCCCATCCCAGGACTTCCATCTGGGTGCGCGACAAAAAGGCTTCGACAAGATGGCTGCCGATAA
The DNA here is from genome assembly GCA_041483475.1 of Fibrobacteria bacterium. Taxonomy (GTDB): domain Bacteria; phylum Fibrobacterota; class Fibrobacteria; order UBA11236; family UBA11236; genus UBA11236. Next base: position 4,646 of record JBGPFT010000073.1, read on the forward strand.
AGCCCCCGCAGCCGAGCACCGCGACGCGCTTCATGTCAGAAAAAGGTTCCGCGCAGGCCCACGGTGCCGACGTAGTTCTGGGGCGTCACCCAGCGGCCGCGGTTGGAAATCTGATTCAGCGACCAGGGAATGCCCACGGCGAGAAAAACCGGGAAGCTGGGATTGGAAATCTCCAGGCCCAGGCTGAGCTTGAGGGTGATGTCGTAGGAGCGCATGCGGGTGGAAACTTTATTGTCGGGTCCCATGTCCCACCAATAAGTCGGCGCCAGGGGCATTTGCAAGGTGAGTCCCGCGCTTTCGGCGGAATGCTCCTCCTTGCGGCCGACATGCGTGTACAGGCTTAAGGCATCGGCTCCGGTGGCGCCCGTGCCCGGCACGCCGTAGCTATCCTTCCAATCGCGGGGCCCGGATCCGAATTCCCAGGGTTGATGTTTCAATTCCCAAAGCTTCAGCGTCAACGCTTCGGGAGCCGCCTCCTGGCAATACGCCACGGTGTCGTTCATGGTGGCCTGGGCCACCTCGCGGCAAGCGTTGTTCTGCCGGGCGAAAACCGCGGTATAGCTTACTCCGAAGATGAACAGACCCCAATCGCGATCGCGCGTGTATTCGTAGGATAATCCGGCGGTGTATAACCCGCTTCCCGGCTGGGCGAAGGGGCTGAGCCAACGCACGTCCGGCCCCGCCTGGAAATTCCGGTGCAACCGCTTGATGTCGTGCTGCCCCGTGGGAAGCCCAAACGACAGGCCCACGCTATGCTCGTTCTCGTTTCCGAATAGGCGATTCACGGAAAGGCCCAGATCGGATAATCCCCCGTCCTGGATGGTGATGGGCGGCACCGGATCGCTGCTGGTTTTGTAACCGACGTATTCGAAGGTGCTGGCCTTCCAGCCCAGGGACAAACCGCCGGTGTAGTTCGGCCATGCGGGGCGGTGGAAGGTGAGCGATAAACCCGTGGTGGTGTACACGTAATCCCCGCCCAAGGTCTTGTTCCCCAACAATTCCAAATCCACCAAGCCCCCGGATACGCTGCGGCCTATCCATTTGCCCGCGCCCGCCGCCGCGCCCCCGCCCGAAGCCCCGCAGCCGCCGATATTCCGCCAAGCTGCTAAATCATAGGGCGCGCGAGTGAAATATTTTTGCAGTCCGCGCTCGACGCCTATCGCCAGCAAGGCAAATATTACGGCCATTGTCCCGGCAAAAAAAGCGCGAAATCTCATGGTTTGATGCTGAAGTAATCGTCGGACAAATCGTTGGAGAAGGATTCATTGTTATACATCTCGGCGCGAACTCTTACCGAATCCGAAACCATATGCACCCACTCGCTTCCGGTGTTCACTGAATCGGGGATGATGAAGTCGAGATCGCAATTGGTATAGCCGTTAAAGGCCCCGCTGGAACTCGATATCCTGGGGAATTTAGGACCGACTGAAGTGTTCACGGCCAGCCGGATTACGGTAGGCGTGGGGTTCGAACTCACTGCGATGCGGACATGCATGGTATCCCGGACATGGAAGGTCTCGCCGCCATTGGGGCGAATCACCTTGTACACTGGATTCGAACTGCCCGGATTGGCTGTGGCCACGCTGTCGCCCAATTCGGTGCAGGTTTTTTCCACCATCGCGGTGGTTTTATCGCCGGAGCAGGATCCGGCCAGCACTGCCAGAACCGTCATCCATCCAAGTCGCGCAAAAAATACTTTTTTGTCCACCTTCTTCTCCTGGTTTCAGTTGCCGTCCACTTTTAGAAAACTCATGGCCCCACCCACAAATGGGTATAGGTTCCATCGCCGAAAGCGCCCTTACCCAATTGAAAATATCCTTCGGCCTGATACAAGGTGTCCCGACGCGCATTGGACAAATCCGGAATTTTCACGGCATACAGATCGCAATGCAAAGGCACCAATTCCTCTCCCTTCCTCGCCGCCACCGCCGTGGCGAAACGCGGATGGGCGGACCATTCCGGCTTCTCCCAATAGTAATGGCTGGAGTCGGGAAGTTTGCCGCGCCAGAGGATCAAATCGTCCTGGTCGTGAATCCAAAGATTTTCATGCACTCCTTCCATCAGCGTATCAACCGGAGTCCGGTATTGCTCGGCGGGCCCGCCGAAACCGAGCAACATGAGGAAATCGGAGTTCAAGCTTCCGGCCGGAAACGGGTTCATGGAAGGGTTGCATTTCTGATGCGGACTCGATATCAAAATGGGAGGAAGCGAATCGCTCGTATTGAATAATCCCGCCGGGCTGTACGCCGTACCGGCCCAAACCCCGTCGCGGGAAAGTCCGCCGCGGAAGGCGCCGGGCAGCCCCGTGGTTTGCAAGGAGTCCAAGGTGGAATCGTTCATCATGGCCAAACGATAGGTATGCCCCTCGAATTGCCCGCATGTGCCGATGTATTTCACCGGTTCCTCGGTATTGGCAAAATAAATCCAAGGGCGTCCGTTCCGCGTCACCCAATGCGGATCGGCGGTGACATAACCCTGCGCCGCTTCGATGGACAAGGGAACGCGCCACGAAGGTTGCAGCGGATTGCGGATATCCTCGATGAAACCCTGCGCCCCTTGTCCGGCCGCGAAGGTGATCCAATTTCCGTCGGGGGAAAACAGGGGGCTGCTGATATCCCCGGAAGTCAAATCGGGCATCTCGTCGCCCTGGCTCAATTCGAGAACGTCGGGGTTCCCGGTTTCCCAGGAAACGAGATAAAGCTTCTTCTCTTGCGACAGAACCAGCTTGACGTTGCGCGTTCCGAAAAAAGCCTGCACCGAATCCGTCGGCATCCAAGTCACCAGGGGCATGGAGGCTGACCGGGCCGTTACTTTTCCCGGTGCATGCAGGGAATAATCGCCCGTGGGAAAAGCCAGCTTGTTCGGATCGAGGCAGGTGCCGCCTCCCTTTCCGACCGGGGGCAAGGGTTGATCCCCGCATCCGCAAAGCCCAAAAGCCAGAAGCGCCGGGAGTGTTGCTTCCCATCGAAAACGCATCCGCCCCAATTTACAAAGCGGGAATCGGCAACTATCGCCCAATCCACGCCACGGGCATGTAAAAACCGGCCCCCGAGGCGAGCTTGAGGCTTTCGCGCGTGGAGACCTTGATCAGGTAGAGATCCGGCTGGATCGGATTGCCACCGCCGTCGAAGCCCCGGGTCGAGGCCACGGCATAATCGGGATGATTCGACCATTCCGGATCATCCCAGGTTTTGGATTGGCTAAGCTCGGCGCCCGGGGTGTCGATGAAGTCCACCACATGACCCGCCGCAGCCGAGGACGCATCGGCGATGAGGATGATTTGATGCTGTCCGTACAGCTTCGGCGTCACCAGGTTGGGATATCCGGGAGCGTCGAAGACGCCGAAATCGATGAATAGGGCCATGGGAAAAGCCGTATCCGGGGCGATGGAAACATTGCATATCTGAACTGAATCCACGAGCGGGGACGGACTTCCGGGATAAACGTGGAAAAAAGTTTTGGCCCCGGTGCCACGATTGAGCAAAACCCCGCGCGGGGATCCGCCG
>JBGPFT010000074.1:0-8100 GCA_041483475.1 Fibrobacteria bacterium
GTGGGGGTGATCAGCGCGCTCAAGCGATCCTTCAGCGGCCAAAGCGGCATCCATTACCACAACATGATCCAAACCGACGCCAGCATCAATCCCGGAAACTCCGGCGGCGCCTTGGTGAATTCCGAGGGCAAGGTCATCGGCATCAACACCTTCATCTTCACCGGCGGGGGCGCTTCGCAGGGCTCCATCGGCCTGGGCTTCGCCATCCCCATCCACAAGGCCAAGCTGGTCATGGACGAACTTCTCAAATACGGGGCCATCCGCGAGTTCACCACGGGTCTTTACGCGGATCCCGATTTCGACCCGGCCAATCCCGGCGTGGTGGTGGCGGGGGTGGATCCGAAATCGCCCGCCGAAAAAGCGGGCTTGCACAAGGGAGACGCCATTGTTTCGGTGGCGGGCAAGCGCATCGGAAATCTCCAGGATATCCAGGACGTGTTCAAACTGTTCCAGGTGGGGGAAAAAGTGGATATCCTATACCGCCGGGCGGGCAAGGAGCAGCGCACCGAAATGACGCTGGAAGAGAAGCCCCGCCGCCATAACATCTTCTAAATTTCAGGCATGGAAAAAAACAAGCATCTCGGCTTCGTCATCCTCTTCGTGCTCCTTGGGCTCATCGTGGGCGGGGTGCTCAGCGAAGGACTCGGGTACTTGCTGGGAAAAATAGGGGAGATGAGCGGGGGCAGTTTCGACAACCCCATCCGCAATTTCTTCGTCAAGTCGCTTGACTTCGATCTGGGCTGGAAGGAAAACGGCTGGCCCGTGGACTTCTATTTCGTCAAGGTGCGCGTGGGATTGGGCCTCAAGTTCAATTTCTGCAGCCTCATCGGCATGGGCGTCTCTCTGTACATGATGAAGTGGTGGAGATCGTAACCCTCACCCCCGGCCCCTCTCCCGCCTTAAACGGCAGGAGAGGGGGGAAGAAATGCCGGAAGGAAAAATGAGTTCAACCATCGCACAAATCGCCGCCAAAGTCCAATCCGGGGAAATCTCCGCCGAAGCCTCGATCCAAGGGGCTTTGGGTCGCATCGCCGCCGCGCAGCATCTCAAGGCCTATCTCTCGGTGCTGCCCGAATACGCGCTGGAAAAAGCGCGGGATCTCGATCGCCGCCGCGCCGCCGGGGAAAAACTCGGGCCCTTGGCCGGAGTGCCCGTGGCGGTGAAGGACAACATCGTCATCTCCGCCGGCAAAACCACCTGCGCCTCACGCATGCTGGAAAACTTCCACTCGCCCTATGACGCCACCGCGGTGGAAAAACTTTTGGCCGCGGGCGCCATTCCCGTGGGCAAAACCAATCTCGATGAATTCGCCATGGGATCCACCTCGGAAACCAGCGCCTTCGGCGCCCCCGTCAATCCCGTGGATCCCGCCGTGATCCCCGGAGGTTCCTCGGGCGGCTCGGCCGTGGCCGTGGCCTCCGGCACCGTGCCCGTGGCCCTGGGCTCAGACACCGGAGGATCCATACGGCAGCCGGCTTCGTGTTGCGGCATCGTGGGCATGAAACCCACCTATGGGCGCATCTCGCGTTATGGCCTGGTGGCCTATGCCTCGTCGCTGGATCAAATCGGGCCTTTCGCCCGCAACGTGGCCGATGCGGCGCTTTTGCTGAACGCGATGGCGGGAATCGATGCCCATGACAACACTTCGTCGGCGCAACCGGTTCCCGATTTCACCGCGAGGCTCGATGGCGGATTGAAGGGGAAAATCATCGGGGTTCCAAAAGAAATTTTCGGCGAAGGCTTAAACCGCGAAGTCGAAGCGGTACTGCGCGCCGCGCTTTCAGCCTGCGAGCGCGAAGGCGCGACCATCGTCGAGGTCGCTTTGCCCACCCTGAAATACGCCGTCGCTTCCTATTACGTCATCGCCACGGCCGAAGCCTCGGCCAATTTGGCGCGCTTCGACGGCGTACGCTACACGATGCGCGCCTCAGCCCCGAAAAACCTGTACGATCTGTATGCCAAAACGCGCTCGCAGGGTTTCGGATTCGAGGTGCGGAAGCGTATTTTGCTCGGCACCTACGTGCTGTCTTCGGGATTCTACGACGCGTATTACATGCAGGCGCAAAAGACTCGCCGCGTCATCACGAACGATTTCGCCAAAGCTTTCGAAAAATGCGACGCGGTGGCCATGCCCACCATGCCCACGCCTCCGCCCAAGGTGGGCGAGGTGTTCCGGGATCCCATGGCCATGTACTTGCAGGATATTTACACCGTGGCGGTGAACCTGGCCGGTCTTCCGGGCCTTTCCCTGCCGACCGGCAAAGCCGGGCATCTTCCCGTGGGCCTGCAGCTGATCGGAAAGCCGTTCGCGGAACAGGAATTGTTCCAGGTCGCGGCGGGGGTGGAAAAGGTTTGCGCCCCGGCGGCTTCAGCTTAAAAAAAGTAAGCCGGACCGGAGGTGAGAGCGCCTTCGCTCTGTTTCTTTTTCTCCTGTCCTGTTCCCCTCCCGGTCCCCGCCCCTTCTATTCCCGATCCGCCGGGGGCTGGATTTCCCCGAAAGATCGCGATTATTCCTCCGTCGCCCCCGCCGCCGTCATCGACCGCGCTTCATTTTCCGGATCCGAATCGCGCTTGCGCAAAGTGGCCGAATCCTATCTGGGCACGCCTTACCGCTTCGGCGGCCTGGGCCATGACGGCATCGATTGCTCCGGTTTCGTGCGGCAGGTTTTCCGCGAGGCGCTGGGGGTGAGCCTGCCCCACAATGCGGCGGCCATGTCGGGCAAGGGCAGCGGGATTTCCCAGGGAAACCTGAAACCCGGCGATCTCGTCTTTTTCAAAGGATTTCTCTTCATCGATCATGTGGGCATTTACATGGGCGGCGATTATTTCATCCATTCCCAAACCAGCGTCGGCGTCACCTATACGCGCCTCGGCGCACCTTATTTCGGATCGCATTTCACCGGGGCCAGGCGGATTTTGGATTGAAGGAAGTAGATTTCGCCCCCGCCGCAACGTCCAAGAAAAAGGAGAGAAACGGACATGGAAGTCAATGATGCCGCCGTGATCGTATTCCACGGCATGGGACAGCAGGTGCCGTTCGAAACGCTGGGGAATATTGCCAAGAAAACCGCCGCCAGCGAACATTGGGTCAAAAACACCCCGAACCCGGATCTCGAAATCCAAAACGTTCCCAGACTGGGAGGCGACGGGACCGGGGCCACAATTTCCCGGGCGCGCCTTAGCCTTGCGCCCAAGGATGGAATCGGGCCCAAGACCTCGGTGGATTTTTTCGAATGCTATTGGGCTCCCATCACGGAGGGGAAGGTCGGCCTTTTCGACGTGTTGGTTTTTTTGCTCCGGGCCGGTTGGGCCGGAATTCTGCACATTCGTCGCGGCGGATTCGAACGGCATTTTTGGCGCGCGACGCGCCGGTTCGGCCTTCCCAAAAAAACCCTTTTCCCGTTGGGACTGGCCGTAAAACTGGTGGCTTCGCTCATCGTTCTGGGAATATGCGTGCTTTGCCTTTTGGGAGGCCATGCCGCCCAGCATTTGGCCCTGGTCGTGAAACCCGAGGGAGTGGCCGGGACTTGGATTTTGGGCGATCTCCCGCATCTTTTCGACCGGGATTTTTTCAAGGTGATGCAGGGCGAGATGGTTTTCCTTTTGCGGGCGACGCTGATCCTGCTTTTGCCCGTCCTGGCTTTCGGTTTGCGGAATGCCCGGGGCGTCGCGCGCGCCGTCGTGTACGCCGTCCTCGCCTTCATTTTTTTCCACATCGCCGCGTTTTGGATCTCAACCTTGGGACAAACATGGTTCCATTCCTGGACCGCAAGCGTTTTTGTCCGCGCTTTCGGGGTCAGGGGGCTGCAGGCGGTTTTGCTGTCCATCGCTTCCGCCGTGTCTTTAGGGCTGGCATTTAAGGTGTGGAAACAAAAAAGGACTCCGACCACGATTTTGTGGATCAACGCCGCGTTTATCGCGTCGGCTGTGATTCTTATTTCCCTGCTGCTTTGCCTGTCCTGGTGGCATCTTTGGGGCGGTTGGCCGGCATGGGATTTGGAATCATTTTTCGCCCGTTCCGCCATGACCGAGCATCATTTATTCCTGACCCGGGTGCTGTTGGTTTTTTACGGCACCGCGGCCTTGGCACTTTTCATCGGCGTGCGGGGATTCCTGATCGAATACGTCGGCGACGTGGCCGCTTACGTGTCGTCCCACACCGTGAGCAAATTCGCCGACATCCGCGCCCAAATTCAGGCAGAGGCTTTCAGAGCCGCCTGTCACGTCTACGCTTCCGGCTACCGCAAGGTGATCGTGGTCGGGCATTCATTGGGATCGGTGATCGCCTACGACACTTTGAACGGGGTGATCAACCACGATATCATCCAGAAAAAAGGCTGGAAGGCAGTGGAAAAAACCAAGTTGCTGCTCACCTTCGGTTCGCCCTTGAACAAAATCGCCTTCATCTTCCGCGCGCAATTGGAAGACAATGTCATCCGCGAATCCTTGGCGGCCGCCAAGCAACCGCTGTTGGAGGAAAGCCACGCCTATCGACCCGGGCATTGGGTCAATGTATGGTCCCGCAACGACGTGATCAGCGGGCCGCTGGAATATTTCGACATCGGTGAAGTCAAACCGGTTCCGGGAGCGACGGGGCCGGATCGGTTCGCCTTCACTTACAAAGAGCCGGATAAGTCGGGTTCCGCCGCCGGGATCGTCGGGCATGTGGCGCTGGAAAATCCTCCCCGCCCACCGAAGCTCAGCCCCGTCATTCCACTTATCGATCCGAAGGCCAATATCCCCTTGGCCGCGCATACCCAGTTCTGGGACAACGAACTCGTCTATCAAGTGGCCATACGCGCCATCGAGGACGAAGGCGACGGGCATTTCGAGGGGTTTATCAAAGTGGAACGGGATTGAACCGCCGGTTCGGACAATCGCGGTAACTACAATTACCTCATGAATTTCTCCTTCCAAGGCGTTCCCGGCGCTTATAGCGAGCTGGCCGGCCGCGACCTGCTGGGCGCGAAATGCCGGACTTTGCCCTGCGAAACTTTCGAGGCCGTTTTTGAATCCGTGCATCGCGGGCGGGCCGATCGGGGCATTATCCCCATCGAAAACTCTTTGGCGGGAAGCATTCACCAGAATTACGATCTGCTCGCGCAACACGGCCTGCACATCATCGGCGAAACCTATTTGCGGGTGGAGCACGCCCTGCTGGGGCGACCGTCGGCCCGATTCCAGGACATTCGCCAGGTGCGATCGCATCCGCAGGCCCTGGCCCAATGCAGCGGCTTCTTCGCCAAGCACAAACGCATCAAGCCGGTGGTGTGGTTCGATACGGCCGGGGCCGCGCAGTCATTGGAAGGCGAAAAATCCAATTCCATCGCAGCTATCGCCAGCGAATACGCCGGAAAATTGTACGGGCTGAAAGTATTACGGCGGAGTTTGCAGAATCAGGCCGTGAACTTCACCCGATTCCTGGTTATTTCAAAAAACATCCCCCCCCTCGGGGGGGGACGGAAAACGACAAGAGGGGGGGAGAAGGTTAAAACCAGCATTACCTTCCTTCCCCGCAAGAACGAAGCGGGGGCCTTGTTCCGCATATTGGAAATTTTCGCTTTGCGGAATATCGATCTCAGCAAAATCGAATCGCGCCCCGATCCGAAACGTCCCTTCGATTATCGCTTCTATCTCGACCTAGCCGGAGGCTCAGGGGATCTGGACATCCGTGAAGCGTTGAAACGGTTGGGCGGCATTACCACGGGTTTACGCGTACTTGGCTCTTATCCTTCTTCCCAACTGAGGACAGCAAAATGACCACCCGCCCCGACGGCCGCGCGCCGGATCAACTGCGCCAACTCAAGATCACGGAGGACTTCGTGGCCTCGGCCGAAGCCTCGTTCTTCGTGGAGATGGGACGCACCCGCATCCTGTGCTGCGCCACCTTGGACGCGGAAATCCCCCGCTGGCTTAAGGGTAAGGGCAAAGGCTGGGTATCGGCCGAGTATAGCCTGCTGCCCCGCTCAACGTCCGAGCGCGTAAAACGCGAACGCATGGGCGCATCGGGTCGCACCCAGGAAATCCAAAGGCTGATCGCCCGGGCCTTGCGCGGAGTTTGCAAACTCGAAAATCTCGGCGAACGGAATTACATGGTCGATTGTGACGTGATCGAGGCCGACGGCGGCACGCGCACGGCCTCCATCGTGGGCGGCTTCCTGGCATTGGCGCGGGCCGTGCAGAAAGCGAAAGCGGCCTTGCCCCAATCCTTCCCAGCCGGTCAAGTCTTCAAAAATTTCGTCTCCGCCGTCAGCGTGGGGCTGACGGAAGGATCTCCTTTGCTCGACCTATGCTATGCCGAGGACAGCGAGGCCGACGTGGACATGAACGTGGTGATGACCGATTCCGGGGAATTCGTCGAAATCCAAGGTACCGGAGAAGAGGCTTCGTTCTCGCGCATCCAATTGGAGGCTTTGCTGGCCCTGGCGGAAAAGGGCTGCCGGGAATTGATCCAAGTGCAAAAGGGGATTCTAGGGGCGCAGTTGCCTTAAAGTGGTGGAGTCAAGGAGATTCGAACTCCTGGCCTCCTGCATGCAAAGCAGGCGCTCTACCAACTGAGCTATGACCCCAAGGGCCGAAATCTAGCCATCGGAACGCTTTATCGGAAGAATGCGATTCGCCGCGCGATGGCGGTTTTGCCGTTCAGGCGAAGCTGCGCGCAGTAAATGCCCGGAGCCGGAACCGATCCCAAATCCCAGACGATTTCCCGCGCACCGGAGAGTTGCCGGCCCAGGTTTTTCCGACGCAAAACATTTCCCCGGATGTCGGAGAGGATTATATCAACCTCGCCTCCCGACCTGAGCGAGCACCGGATCCGCAATCGGCCCGGGGAAACCGGATCCAAGGTGAAGGACGAATTTTTCTCCCGTCCCACGCCCCGGAAAATTCCCACCGGCGCGCTCGGGAAACTTCCTTTCGCAATCAGCCCGTTGTCGCCCACCATCCAGATATGAGCCGAATCGACGGGATAAAGGGCGCGGAACCAGGAGGCGTTGAGGGTGGGCGGAAACAGGGGATAGCGCAGCGTCCAACTGGCTCCGCTGTCGGCCGTCGACAGCACGGCGCCTCTTTCGCCCGCGATGACGCCCTTGGCCACGCCTGCAAAGCGGATGTCCTCCAGCCAAATCCAGTTATGGGGGATGACGGTTCGCCAACTGGCCCCGCTGTCCGAGGTTTTCATGATATGCCCGTAACGCCCCACGCCGAATCCAATGGCGGGAGTGGTAAAGTCGACGACGTTGATGTATCCGGTGGAGTTCGCGAATTGGGTGTCGGAAACGGAAGGGAAATAAACGGGCGGCCAGAATGCATTTCCCGCGTCATTGGAATGGGTCAAATAATTGAAACCCGCCACGAAAACTTTTTTCCCGTCCGGCGATCGGACGGTTTCCAGGCTGTAGGGGCCGCTGACTCCCACGGAATCCCAGGTTGTACCCGCGTTGAAGGTCCGGTAAATGACCGGGTCATAAATGTTGAGCGCCCCGCGTTTGGCCGAGCCGCAGGCCCATCCGGTATCGCGCCCATGAAAGAGCAAACCGGTGATCCAGCCGCGTCGGAAATAAGATTGCGTCCAGGTTTTGCCGCTGTCGGCGGTATGGTAAATGCGGCCGCTGCCGGTGGTCGCCCAACCCGTCGAGTCGTTTTCAAAAGACAGGGCGTAGATGCTGTCGGTGCCGAATTGGGGAAGCTGCGTCCAATTCGCGCCCCCGTTGGTCGTGCGGTACAAAGTCCAACCGTCCCCGCCGGCCCAGCCATGCAGGGAGTCGGTGAAAAACACGGCCCAAAGCGTTTGCGAGCCCGAGTTCTGCTGTTGCCAGGCGATGGAATCCTCGGGCGAGGCGGAGGTGAGACCGGCGAGGGAAAGCAGAAGGGCGGGGAGAAGGCGGGAAGGGGTGGATCGGGTCATGGGGATTAATGGGAATCTATTATGCCTCCGTAATTTTCACATGGGAAAACGAAGAGATCCGGACAAATTCAGCCATTTTTCGGGGCATAACGTCATAAGTCAAGCCTACGCTTGGAATCGCTCGCATGGACGCGAATAATGGGCTATGATTTTCCTTATGCAATCACAACGCCCGTCTATTTTTGCACCGCTCA
>JBGPFT010000075.1:0-8045 GCA_041483475.1 Fibrobacteria bacterium
GATTCTGCTTCAAGGTAACGGCGGATACGCATTTCATTTTTCCGATAAGGACAGCAGCGGCTTGAATCCCGGCGACGAACTGTTCGTCAATGCCCGCCTAGGCTATGCGGCGGGTCCTTTTTTACCCTATATCGGAGCGCTCGCCCGTTTCCAGATGGACGGTGACAGTACCGGCGTCACTATTCCCGGCGGGCATCTCATCAGCCTAGAACCCGGCCTCGTCTGCGACATCGCCGATGTCGCCTCCCTGCAATTCGGTGTTCCCTTCGCACTATTGGGCAAATACGCCGAACGGTACTGGGCGCTGCATTTCTCCTTGGCCGTGAGATTGGGACTGAAGTAATTGCTTGATGACCGAAACTTCGGTCACCGAGTAGGCCTTCGGGCCGTATCGAGGTGAAATAAAAAACGCCCCCGGCGAAATTGCCGGGAGCGTTCAACCCATCCGGGGGTAGAAAAATCAACCTTCGGTGACGGTCTTCACTTCTTCTTCGGCGACATCGAAGCGCGGCTTTTTCTTTACTTGGGTCCGGCGTCCATGCTGGATGTCATCCGAATTAAAAAGTCCTTCCGATCCGCTTTCAGTTTCCGACGGAGCGGGTGGAGCGACGGGCTCGCGGGCGGATTCGTTCTCCACCGTGGACGGCAGAGGGCGGCGCGGGGCCAAAGGCGCCACGCTTTCGTGATGGGATGCGGAAGGAGCCGGAGCCTCCGAGCGCGCTGGTTCGCGGGGCGGTTCGCCGACCGCTGAAATCGGAGCCGAAGCGGCGTCGCGGTTCTCATTTTGGGGCGGACGCCAACGATCACCGCCTTGATTGCGATCCCGGTTGCGATCCCGATCGCGGAAGCGATCGCGGTCGTTGTTCCGGTTCCGATCGCCTTCGCCTCGTTCGGGGCGGCGATCCGGGCGATCCCGGTTTTCGAAGCGGTCACGGCTGCCTTGATCGGGACGCCGATCCTGATCGTTCCGGTGTTCGCCATGCGGCCTACCCCCTTGGTACGGAGGCCGCGGGCCGTTCTGCTGCGGTTGCGGACGGCTTTGCTGTTGTTGGCGGGTTCTCTCCGCCATGAGTTCGTCGAGCTTTACGGGCTTGAGTTTGAGCTGCGGGGACATTTTTCTCACCGAAGGCTGTTCCAGGAGGTATAACACGGTATTCATTTTTCGGACCAACCAGGCGCATAGCGCCAAAGTGGTGGCTGACAGGGCTATAGCGACATAGGTTAAGATGTTTTCCATTGGGTTTTCCTATTGGAGTGTGTGGCTCCGCCGTAGTCGGCTTTCCTTTGAGCCGTTGCGATTCGGCGGCGATGCGTCCCGATTTTTTTCTGCTCGCCGGGGGACGCAAAATCGGCCGGGCGGGCGGGAGTGGCGCTGATTCTTACCGGGATTGGGTGCTTTTGCTTTCGGAGGCGGTAGATTCCGCCCCCGGCGTCTTTTCGGATTCGATGGCGCTATTGACCGCGCTGACGAGTCGAGACGCCTGCCTGGTCAGACTGTTCATTCGGCTTACAAAGGACAGAACCAAGGCAGTAAATATCAAAAAACCCAAACACAACAGAATTTTCAGCACTAACACTCAGACAAGCTAACACTTTATCCATGTTAATTCAAGGATTTGAATACTGCACGTCTTGACAGGTGTCTTTTTGTGCAGTATATTCATGAAAGGTTGGTAATTCGGAGGATTCCGTGGGAAAAACAATACAGCCCCTCTTGGATAGAAAACCGCTGACGCCGAGACAGCGTGAGGTTTTTGAGTTCATCAAGGAACGGATCCAAAGCGACAACCGCCCGCCTACCTTGCGCGAAATCGGTTTCCGCTTCCACATCACTTCGACCAATGGGGTGCGAAGCATTTTGCATGCCCTGGCCAAGAAACGGTACATTGAGCGCGAGCCCAAGGTGTCGCGCGGCATCGATCTGCCCGCGTCCGAAAAAAGGCAGGCGGAAGCGCGGGAAGACGTGTTGGAAGTCCCCATCCTGGGACGGGTGGCGGCGGGCCGCCCTATTTTGGCCGTGGAAAACCTGGAAGGCACGGTGGTGGTCGACAAAGACTTCCTCATGAGGCAGGAAAACGTTTTCGCCCTCAAGGTTCAGGGCGACAGCATGAAGGATGCCGGTATCGTGGACGGAGACTTGGTGATCGCGCGTCAGCAGCGCACGGCGGAACGCGGTCAAATCGTCATCGCCTTGCTGGGCGAGGAAACCACCGTGAAGTATTACTATCCGGAAGGTCCCTTCATCCGTCTCCAGCCGGCCAACGACGCCCATCGGCCCATCGTCGTGGATTCCAGCGTCCCCGACTTTTCCATCCTCGGCCGCGTCATCGGCGTCATGCGCCGATACAGTTAGCAGTTCTAGTTAATTTGCCTTGCATGGTTCTGCGTTTTTGGGCGGGCGGCTTGTTCTTTCTCGTTTGCGGTTGCGCCAGCGGCCGCAAGACCTCGATGAACGAGGGCGCATACCCGTCCGGAAAGCCCCAATACCGCGTGGAGTTCGATGCCGAAGGCCGCAAGCACGGGAAGGAAATCTGGTGGTACGAAAACGGCGGGGAGATGTACGAAGCCGAAAACGAACATGGTTTGCGGCATGGTCCGTTCCAGGCCTGGTATCGGGACGGCAAGCCTTGGTATCAGGGCAAGGACGCCCATGGACGCGCCCAGGACACCTTGATTTACTGGTTTCCCAACGGCGCCTTGAAGACTTTCGCCGTCTTCCAGGAAGGCGTCCAGATCAACCGTCGGGATTTCGACAGCACGGGAGCGGCGGTGGGTCCGCAGATGGAAACCATGGACGAATTCTCCCGGAAGAAAAGCGAAGATTCCACGCGCGCGCGGCGCCTGCGCGAGGAGGGGATCGCCCAATGGAGCCGGCGCGTACGCTCGGCGGTGGAATCGTATTGGGTACTGCCCAGGGAAATGATCAAGAATTCCCACCGGGCCGTCGCCAAGCTCAAGGTGCGCCGCAACGGAGAAATTCTCGAGGTTTCCTGGATCGAAAAGAGCCCATCGAATCCGTTCAATAATTTGGCCCAGAAGGCCCTGAAAAACATCCGGCGCCTGCCCGCCTTTCCGCCCTCCGTTCCCGACAAGGACTTGGAAATCCAATACGAATTCGTGACGCCGGGGGCCGAGGCGGCGAAAAAGAAGCTGGAGTTGAAAGGGGAGAATGGGCCGTAAAGTCTTCGGTTGGGATGGCGCTACAGATCTATGTTTATGATAGACTTTTTCTAAGACAGAAATGAAAACTTCTTTCGCCATTGTTATCGCGTTAACAGCGATTTCGTCAATTTCTGCGGCGTCCCGCCCCCAGCCCACAGCGGTCGTCCTGCCACCGTCTTCGGCCCCCGAAGCCCTGGATCGGGAGCGCATCCACGCGGATTACAACGACGGCGATTTCGAAGCCGTGGCCAGCGCGTTGGAAAGTTTCATGCAGCGCAACAAGACCTGTAGCCACGACGACAGCGTTTTCATCGCCAAGCATTTGTCCGTGGTGTATTCGGCCAATCCGGCCATGCGTGAGAAGGGGAAGTATTACATGTACCGCCTTCTCGACCTGGTACCCTCGGCTAAGCTGGTGGACATGTTCGTCAGCGACGAAATCGACCGGATTTTTGAGAAAGTTCGGGAGGAATATTACGTGCGTAAGGGTGGTCCGGTTCCGGAAGTAAAGCCTGCAGAACCAAATAATGTTGCGGTCGCGGAGGAAGAGAAATTTCCGCCGGTTACGCCCACATCCCCGGCCGAAAAGCCCAAAAGCTCCTCCACGTTGAAAATCCTGGCTTGGACCGGAGCGGGAGTTGTGGTCGTGGGCGCCGGAGTGACGACTTACTTGCTGTTGCAGTCGGCGCCTTCCTCACATATTTACGGCGTCGACGCGAGGACGCAAGTCCCATGAAACGGGTTTTTTCGGCGGCATTATCGATCCTGGCGATCTTTTTGATTTGGTCCTGCAACGTCAATAACAGCGCGACGGACCGAATCAATTTGCAGGCGGATACGGTGCTGCTGTCCTATACCCGTGTGCTGGTGCAGCACCTCGACCCGCAAGGAAATTCGGTGGCCACTTTGTACAACGATTCGTTGCGATCCCTCAACGACTTGTCCAACCTACCGGTGCCGGGATATCACGGGGGACCCGTGGTCATTTCCATCAAAGGATACAGCGGGTCGACATTGGTATATGACGTCGTGGTGCATTATGATGGCAGCGTCGCCACCCTTACCATAGTAAAGCCGATACACACCATCGCCATGTCCATCGAGAATCCCACGGACCAGGATTCGGACGGTTTTTACAGCCATTACGATCTCAAAGTGGATGTGAACACGAATTCCCCTCTGGATACCCTCGGACTGGTTTTGGAATATCGGGACAGCACCTCCCCGTCTTGGCTGCCGTTGGACTCCGTCAATCTGACGATATCCAGAAATTCCGCCGCCGACGCCATCACCCGGTCTTACACCGGATACACTCACGGTCTCGTGGACTTTAGGGCGAGGATTTACAGCAACGCCGGGGAATTGGTTGGTGAGGAAATTTTATTGGACGTGCAGGAAGAAACGCCCACCGAGGATATCCCTTACGATTTTTACATCATCAACCATACCGGCACCTATTTGACGGCCATCCTGGATGCGGACGGCCAGCGCGATTCGGTGCGCATCAATCCTTTCGACACTGCTCTGGCAATCCACACGAATTTCAGCCCGTATACGCTCACTTACAGCGTCACTTCCGACGGAGATGCGGTGATATGGCAGGACACCTTGTCTCCGGGTACCGAAACCTCGGATACCGTTCGGCTCATTCTGGGACCCAGCTTTTACGTGTTGCGGATGCAGGATTCTTCACGATACGATATTGATCAAATCATCATCGATTCGGGAATGGCGACGGAGAGAACCTACTACTGGAATATTCCCGCGGACGGCGCCTTATACAATCTGGGCGCTTATCCGATCACGACCGGCGGCAGCGTGTTGTTCAGGAATACCGTAACCCTGTTTTCCAGGAAATTCACTCCGCTGATCTACTCAAGGGATCCGGTTTACGGTTACCAATACGTGACTTTGTCCCTGTTTTGATGATTTGCGATGGCGAAGGCTTTCAAAGTCGGGATCGCCTTTGCTGCGTTCATGGCCCAGGCTCGGGCCGCATGCCCGGTCCAATGCGAAGATAACGAGCGTTGCTCCCCTCAAGGCCGATGCGTTTCCGCCTGCAACCCACAATGCGCTATGGGCAAAGTTTGCTCCGACGACGGCGAATGCATCGTGGAGCCACCGCCCGACGGCCAAGCCCCTTCGGGCGTGGAAAGACACTCGCCCGGATTTTGGATACAGATCGTCGGCGGCGGCGGGTATACCAACGTGGATCTGGCAAAAGCCACGCGAGAAGCCAAAAACAACATCAATGATTGGAACAGGGGGCATTATTCCTTTTCTGCACGCGGAATGCTACCGCTGGGATCCGCATTTCGCTTGGGCGCGGAGGCCGGGTACGAACAGCTTTATTATGCGGCCGTCACCGTACCTTACACCCCTTCCCCGATTTATCGGAAATACAACGAGGGCGCGACATTTTTTGGAGCGTTAGGGCAATTGTTCCTGGCGGGACCCTGGTACTTGATCGGGGGCGTTGATCTGCACATTTTCGGCAATGGCACCGCTCCCGGAATTTCCGGCGGCTTGGGCCTTGAATTTCACCTGGGCGGATTGGCCATCCCCTTGGAATTTCGCGCCAAGCCGGTGTTCGGGGACGGGACACCGTTGGTATTGCAGATGAATACCGGATTGGCGTTCGGATTGGGCGGGGGTTAAGCTCGGAAACTGTGGTAGAATTGGGACGCATGGACAAAAATGGCCCCGAAATTTATGGAAAAATCCTCGACTTCATCGGGGATCCCGTTTTTGTCAAGGATCGCCAGCGCCGCCTAGTGTTCGTGAACGAGGCCATTTGCCGGGCTTTCGGGAAAACCCGGGAAGAGGTAATCGGCCACACGGACTACGATCTCGTGCCGAAGGCGGAGGCGGACGTCTTCAAGGAGCGGGATGAGAGGGTTTTCCTCACCGGGGAGGAGGACGTCAACGAAGAGGTTTTCACCGCTCCCGGCATTGCGGCCAAGACCATCCTGACCCGCAAGAAAAGGTATATCGACCCCGCGGGAAACCCTTTCATCGTCGGAGTGTTCAAGGATATCACGGCGATCCGCACCGTCGAGGAAAAATTGCAAAGGGCCAACGAGACCCTGGAACAAAAAGTCCTTGAGCGCACGGCGGAATTGAAGCGGGCCAACGAGGAGATGCAGGCTCGCATCGAGCAACTGAATTATCTCAATGAAAAGGGACGCATGTTCGCCCATCGGCTCGGTCGGGAGGACGTGCTGTCCGGGATTTTCCAGACCTTCACGGAAAGATTTCCCGGATGCCCCCTGCAATTGGTGGAGAGGACCAACAAGGATTTCAAAAGTGTCCACTATTCGCAAAACAGCGTCGACGGTTTACGGCGGTGCTTGGATCTTTTGGGAGAGCGAAGAATCCTCCACGGGGAAAAAATTCTTTTCGATGAATCGGATACCGGTTTTCCGGTGATTTGGGCTGCGTTTCCGGGCCGCCTCTGGATTCCCTTCCGAAGCGGCAGGGAATTGCTGGGCGGGGCGCAGATTTTTCTGCCCAAGGAGTTTGGTTCTCAATTCGAAATGGAATTGCCCCTGCTCGGTGCTTTATCCGCCCAGGCTTCCATCGCCCTGGACAATGCCAACCATTATCGGGCTTTGGGGGAGAAAGCCCGGATGGAAAGCGAGTTGCGGGTGGCGAAAAATATCCAAACGCATTACATGCCCGAAACCCCGGTCATCCCGAATATCTCCCTGAACGGCGTCTGCCTGCCCGCCCGGGAAATCGGCGGGGATTACCTGGATTATTTCCAAAACGAAAACGGGGATTGGGTCGTCGCCATCGCGGACGTATGCGGGAAAGGAATTCCCGCGGCCTTGGTCATGACCAGCCTGCGAAGCTGCATCCGGGCCGAAGGGCGCAAGGCCCGTTCTTCCAAGGAACTGTTAAGCGCGGTGAATAGGCTCATGGGACCGGAATTGCAGCGGGAAAAATCTTTCATCACCTGCCTATGCATCATCCTTTCAAATCGGGGCGACCAACTTATCTTCAGCCGGGCCGGGCATCCCCAGTTGGTGGCTTACGGCCAAACGAAGAACTCTCCCGACGTCCTGGCCGCCAAGGGCATCGCCTTGGGCATGGTGACGGACGAAACCTTCGGCGCGTTGATGGAAGAGGTGGTCGTTCCTCTGGTGGCCGGGGACAAGTTCTTCGCCTATACCGATGGCTTGGACGAGGCTATGAACGCCGAGAGCCAACCTTACGGAAAGGATCGGCTATTCAGGATTCTGGAAGAGAAAAGAGATCTTCCCCCCAAGAAGTTGATTCATGATGTCTTGGAGGACGTTCGCTTGCATGTCAAGGACCACAGGCAGTACGACGATATGACCTTGCTATCCATCGAAAAAAATTGAAGGGCGTATTTGTGTTATTCCGAATCCGATTTTTTTAACAAGGCAGCTTGGACATTCCGCAACATCGCCTTTCTTCCGGCCCGCAGCAGCGGCGTGCCCTTGAACCGGCTTTGAAAACCGCCGCCCGGGCGCAGCAGGGACAACCAGTCGTCAACGGTTCTCGGCCAATTTTCCGGCGGTTTTGCCCCTCCGCCTTTTTGCTTCCGATTCCAGGGGC
Organism: Fibrobacteria bacterium; assembly: GCA_041483475.1. Classification (GTDB taxonomy): domain Bacteria; phylum Fibrobacterota; class Fibrobacteria; order UBA11236; family UBA11236; genus UBA11236. The sequence goes on from JBGPFT010000075.1 coordinate 7,747, forward strand.
AAACTTCCTGGCAAATATCGCAACCGAAAATCCACGCCCCTGATTTTTCCGCGATGGCCGGGGGGATTTCGCCCTTGTTCTCGATGGTCCAATAGCTGATACATTTGTTCGCATCCAGTTTCCCCGGTTCCAACAAGGCACCGGTGGGACATTGATCCAGGCAGGCGGTGCAGCCCCCGCAGAAGTCCTGCGTCGGTGTGGCCGGCGATTCAAATTCCAGGTCGGTGAAAAACCCGGCGAGCAGGAATCCCGATCCATGCTTGCGGTGGATCAAGCAGGCATTTTTTCCGCGCCAACCC
>JBGPFT010000076.1:0-8035 GCA_041483475.1 Fibrobacteria bacterium
CCACCTTCGGGATGGCGCCGGGGTCCCGGAAGATTTCGGGTTTCGCCTTGACTTCCATGTAGGCGCCGATCACCCAGGTGGAGACGAGGAACACGATGGCCGTCAGGGCCAAGTTCTTGGCGAAGTTTTTGACGCCTTTGTCTCTGGTTTCTCTCCCCGCTCTCACCCCCAACCCCTCTCCCACAGGAGTGGGAGAGGGGAGTGGCCTTGGATTATTCATCATACTCTATATAACCTGAGTTGGTGGATTTTCTCAGATCGCAGGGGGTGAGGGATTGAGGTATTCGTTCTTCACTCCCACGTATTTCCCCGCCAGCCGAAGCACGTCCATCTTCTCCTCCTCCGTCAGCGGCCGGAGGACACGCGCCGGATTCCCCAGGATGAGGGAGCCGGGCGGATATGTCTTCCCCTTGGGAAGGAGGCTGCCGGCGCCCACCACGCTGTCCTCGCCTACGGTGACCCCGTCCATGAGGATGCTGCCCATGCCCACCAGCACGCGATGGCCCACCGTGCAGGCGTGCAGGATGCAGCCGTGACCCACGCTCACGTCGTCGCCGACGCGGGCCGGAAAATCGTCGGCCACATGCACCACGGTGCGATCCTGGATATTGGTGCGCGCCCCGACGGAAATGGAATTGATGTCACCCCGCAGCACACATTGGAAGAACACCGAGGCGTCCTCGCCCAAAATCACGCGGCCAATGACGTCGGCATCCTGCGCCACGAAAACGCCCGGGGCGAGCGCGGGGCGATGTCCTTGATAGGGGAGGAGCATGTTCCGCCCGGGGTCCGGGTTCAGCCCAAAACGTGCGAGCGCGGGGCGTAACTCGCCAGTTCCTCGGGGCGGAACCAAAAGGCCACTTCGCGCGCGGCGCTTTGCGGGGAGTCGGAGGCGTGCACGACATTTTCCCCGGTGCTGGGGGCGAAGTCGTGGCGGATGGTGCCGGGCAGGGCGTTTTTGGGGTTGGTGGCCCCGTTCATCTGGCGCACCGCCTCGACCGCGTTCTCGCCGTTTAGCGCCAAAATGACCGCCGGGCCGGAACTCATGAATCCTACCAACTCCGCGAAGAACCCCTTGCCTTTGTGTTCCGCGTAGAAGCCCTCGGCTTCCAAGCGGGCGATGCCGCGGAGGCGCATGCCCGCCACCGCGAGCCGCGCCTTTTCGTAACGGCCCACGATTTCGCCGATGAGGCCGCCGCGTACGCCGTTGGGTTTGATGATGACCAAAGTCGTTTCCAACATCGCTATATTTTCTCTCCGCGTGGATTTAGCTCAGTTGGTGGAGCTTCTGCTTCCCAAGCGATTTTTGCACCCGAACAATCATCAAATTCCAGTTGGATTCAACAAGCTTTTGCCGTCTCAGCTTCGATAGCGCCCACCATGCGTCCACTACCCTGATTGAATCGTACTAAACCGAGGGCCTGCTTCCCAGCCCTGTGGTAGTAGGTCTTGGGCATGTTCGTCTCCCATCCCGCCACGGCCATTACCACCTGTTTCGGTTCCCCGCGAACCCTTCCGCTTCGCAGGCGGGGTTCGCAGGCAAATTATTTGCGGCTCAGCACAGCGTTATGCGGGCGAAAAAAACGCTTCCGGTTTATTATTTTTTAGACCTGAAAAATAGGCGTTGTGCCAAATTTGAAATAGGGGAAAAGAATGGTAGTGACAATTCTTGAAGCAGTAGTTCCAAACGGTAAATGGGCGAAATTAAAGAATAAGTTTAATGAGATGATAACTAGTGCGCCTCTTCCAAATGAAATATCCCAGACATTTTTAATTCAGGATATGACCGAAAACATTAAATGGAGATTGATTTCAATATGGAAAAGCCATGAGTTATTTTTGAAATACAAAAGCTCTGTCGAGATTCCCGGCGGCGTACTTCTATTTAAATCGGTTGGAAGCGAACCAAAATTTACCTTATCTGAAGTTATTGGCGCAGTTGAAAGCAAAGGTTGAGAGCACCCAAAAACAAACCGCGCCCGCCGCGACCGGAGGTTGATATGCTGAAACGATTCCTGGCACCAAAAACCGAAGCCGTTTACACCTTCCTACGCGTCGTCGCGGGGTTGTTGTTCGCGTTTCACGGCATGCAGAAGCTTTTCGGCTACCAGTTTCCGGCGGAATATATTCCGAAAGTCGGGTCCCAGGGCTGGATCGGCTCCATCATCGAACTGGTCACGGGCTTGGCCATGGCGGCCGGGGCCTTCACCACTTGGGCCGCCTTCCTCGCCAGCGGAGAGATGGCAGTGGCGTACATACAGTTCCATTGGAAGTTCGCCTTCGGTCCGAATTTCTTTCCACCGGTGAACAAGGGCGAATTGGCGCTTCTATTCTCCGTGTTGTTCCTCTACGCCGCCTGCCGCGGCGGAGGCCGGTGGAGCGTGGACGGGTGGCGCGCTCGCGGCAAATGACCGAGCCTTAATTCAAAGTAGGGAATGATTCGCCAGGAATTCTATTTTGGCCCCCATGAAGAAAGTCCTGTTCCTGCTCCACCCCGGTTTCGAGGAAATCGAGGCCGTCGCCCCCATCGACATCCTGCGGCGCGCGGAAGTGGAAGTCACCGTGGCCTCGGTGACGTCTGATCTGAAAGTGGTCGGAGGGCGAGGAATCGCAATCGTTGCCAACGCCCTGCTCGCCGACTGTGTGAACGATCCCTTCGACATGCTCGTCATCCCCGGCGGCCCGGGCGTCGCGGCCCTGCGGAAAAAGCCGGAAGTCCTGTACGTGGCGCGGAAGTTCCAGCGCGAGTCCAAATTCGTGGCCGCCATCTGCTCCGCCCCGCTCGTCCTCTTGGACGCGGGCATGCTCACCGGCCATGCCGTAACCTCGTTTCCCGGCGACGAGGCGGAATTGCGCGGAAAGGTGCGGGCTTATTCCCAGGAGCGGGTTTGCGTCGACGGGAAGCTGATCACCGCACGCGGGCCCGGAACCGCCGAGGAATTCGCCTTGACCTTGGTGCGCCTGTTGCTTGGACCCGAGACCGCCGAGCAGGTGCGTCAGGGAATCGTGGCGCGTTGACCGAATTCCTTCCCTACCTGGGCGCTTTCATCATCGGCCTGTCCAAGGCCGGGTTCGCCACCGGCCTTTCCCTGCTCACCACGCCCTTGCTCGCCACCACGGTTCCCGCGCGCGAGGCCATCGGCATCGTTTTGCCTTTGCTCATCGCTTCCGACTTCCTGACTTTGGGCGTGTTTTGGCGTAAATGGGATTTACGCCTCATCCGTTGGCCGCTCCTGGGCTGTGTTTTCGGCATCGGGCTCGGCATGGTGTTCGTCAACTCCTTCTCGGATCACCTGCTCAAGCGCTCCATCGGCGGCCTGGGATTTGTGCTGACCCTCCTGCTGGTGATCCGTAACGTGTGGTATCCGGCGCGCGTTTACCTTCCTACGCTTTTGGAAGGTGCGGCGGCGGGCGCTTTGGCGGGTTTCGCCTCCACCTTGGCCCATGCCGCGGGTCCCATCATGGCCCTGTTCCTGTTGGCGCAAAAGGTGGACAAGACCGCGTTCGTGGCCAGCAACGCCCTCTTTTTCACGCTCAACAACCTCTTCAAGCTGCCCCCCTATCTGGCTTCGGGGTTAATCACCTCGGCGACTTTGCGATCCGATTTGCGCTTCCTGCCCGTCATTCCCGTGGGAGTGGCGGCGGGTTGGCTGCTCAATCGGTGGATTCCGCAAAAGGGATTTTCGGTGATCGTGTACGTGCTGTTGCTGCTGACGTCGGCGCAGTTGCTGAGATCGGATTAAGCGCGTCCGATTTTCCCCATGATCAGATTATCCAGGGTTTCACCCAGCGCTTTTTCCGGGATTCCCTCACGGTATTCGGCACCCGTTTCCACGGCATAGGTGCCGTTTTCCATGAGATAGACCATGACCCGGCCCGCGTAACTTGTCCCCCGTACATGGCATTGAAATCCGCCCAAAATCGCCCCGCGGCCGTTTTCGATCCCTTGGTTCAGTTCATATCGCTCCACGTAAATGGGAGGGCCGGAGGAAATATCCCAATCCGTCAGCGCCTCCCGCTTGTAAGCGCGCAACACATCAAAGATTCTCTTGGCGATCTTGAAGGGATCCAACTTGTTTTCCCGGGCCTGAGGCTGTCGGCGCGGGATGATTATAGTGTCCTTTTGACCACCCGGCCAAGGTTTCCTTTCCTTTTTCGTTGGATGGCTTCGCAACTCAAATGAATGTTGATGGTTCGCTAATCCGGATAAGGTTTTCCGTTGCGAAAGGGTGGCTAACTCGCCACGCTGTAAGAACTTGAAAACCCTAGCTTTCGCTTCGTTTTCAGATCGGGGCAGAAGTTGGACGCCGTCCGAATCGTTGCGGAGCGCATTGCCGGGTTCATCGCCCAAAGGGGTTATCCCTCGGTGGAGAGGTTCGCCTATGAGAACGGACTGGACAAGAGTTCGTTGTCCAAAATCCTCAAGAGTCGCCGCCGGCCCCGCTTCGACACCTTGATAAGGATCGCCGAAGCCCTGGACGTAACCCTCAACGATCTTTACCTGCCCGAAAGCATCCTGCTGGTCCGCGAGAAAGGCGCGCCGAAATATTCACCGGCGGGACGCGCGAAGAAGGCGCAGGGGAAACGTTCCGGCCATTAGCGCCTCTCCATCGGCCCGCCTTTTTATCGGTGAAGATGGAAGTTATGCAGGAAGCGGTGCAGGATGGGCGCGAAGAGCAAACCCATGGAAGTCAGAAAGCCCACGCCGCTGTAAATGGCGTACAGCCCGGCGAAAATTTTCGCGGCCGTGGAAGTCATCGCATGCACCGGACCCATCCCCGTCAAAATCATGCTGGCGTTCAAGAAGGCGTCGACCCAGGATAGCCCACCCAAAACGCGGTAACCCGCCATCCCCAGGCCCAGGGAAAAAATAAAAAACCCGACCACCCACCCGCCATGCCGCATCATCCGCCCCAAGAAAGCTTCGGATGAAATAACGGGCTGGGAGAAATGCTCGAACATTAGGTTTCGCACCGATCCGCGGGGTAGTCGTGCAATTCTTTCAATGCGGCGTGCGCGCCGCAGGCGGGACATTCCGGGTCGCGCTTTCCCCGAAGCTCGCGGAACCGCATCGACAAAGCGTCGAAAATGAGAAGCCGATCGGTCAATAATTCCCCTAGGCCCAATAAATATTTCACGGCTTCGGCGGCCTGGATGGAGCCGAGAATGCCGGGCAACATGCCGAGAATCCCAGCCTCGGCGCAATTGGGCACCGAGCCGGGCGGGGGAGGGTCGCGGAACAGGCAGCGATAACAGCGGCTTTTTCCCGGCAACACCGTCATGGTTTGGCCCTCGAAGCGCAGCATGCCGGCATGGGAAAAAGGTTTGCAGAGGAGAATGCAGGCGTCGTTGACCAGGAATTTTGCGGCGAAGTTATCCGTGCCTTCAACAATGAAGTCATAATCCGCGAACACCCGGGCGATGTTGGAGGCATTCAGGAATTCGTGATGCTCCGCAACCTCGACGTCGGGATTGAGGGCGGCGATTTTTTCTTTCACCGACAGCGTTTTGGGTTTCCCCAAGTCCGCCGTGAAATGGGCGATTTGTCTTTGCAGGTTGGAAAGATCCACCGCGTCGCCGTCGGCCACGCCCAGCTTTCCTACGCCGGCCGCCGCCAAATACAGCAAGGCGGGGGAGCCCAGCCCGCCGACCCCGACTACCAGCACTTTTGAATTTCTCAACTTGACTTGGCCCTTGAAACCCACCTCCGGCAGGGAAAAATGGCGTTCATAACGCCGCATTTGGTCGGTGGTGAACTGGGGAGACATTCAATCCGTTTGATACAGCGGCGTGCTGAGATAGCGTTCGCCCGTATCGCAAATCACCGTGAGCAAGGTTTTTCCCCGGAATTCCGGACGCTTGCCGATTTCGCCCAAGGCGAACACGTTGGCTCCCGACGAAGGACCGGCCAGAATGCCTTCCTCCCGGGCTAGGCGACGGCTGGTTTCCCAGGCGGCTTCGTTGCTGACGCGGAACACTTCGTCGTAGGCCCGCCGGTCCAGCACCGCGGGGATGAAACCCGCACCGATGCCCTGGATGTCATGCCAGCCGGGCTTGCCGCCGGAAAGCACGGGTGAACCTTCGGGTTCCACCGCCACAACTTTGAGTGAGGGACGGCGCTCCTTGAGCAATTTCCCCGCGCCGGTGATGAGCCCTCCGGTGCCCACGCCCGCCACCAGCAAATCGATTTGCCCGCCCGTGTCTTCCCAGATCTCCTCGGCGGTGGCCTTGCGATGCGCGTCGGGATTGGCGGGATTGTCGAATTGTTGGAGCATGAAACAGTCCTTGCGTCCCCGCAAGATTTCCTTGGCCTTGTCGATGGCGCCGGACATGCCCAGATGCGCGGAGGTGAGCACCAATTCGGAGCCCAGGGCTTTGAGCAGATTGCGCCTTTCCGCGCTCATCGACTCGGGCATGACGAGCAAAGACTTATATCCGCGCACCGTGGCGATCCACGCCAGGGCGATGCCGGTATTGCCGCTGGTGGGTTCGACCAAGGTCATGCCGGGCTTGAGTTTTCCATGCTTCTCAGCTTCGAGGATCATGTTCAAGGCGATGCGATCCTTGAGCGAGCCGCCGGGATTGCGCACTTCCAGTTTGGCCAGGAACAGCGAATCGCCATGGGGGATCACCTTGTTCAAACGCAACAGCGGCGTTTTTCCTATCAAGGAGGTGAGGTCGGGATGGTATTTCATTTCTTTTTTCATGGCCCGAAATCCAGATGCAGGCCGCATTCGGTTTTCGGCGCTCCCGCCCAACGCCCCTCGCGAAGATCCAATCCGGGAGCGGGTTTGCGCGTACAAGTGAGCGGGCTGCAACCGATGCTGGTATAGCCTTGCGCCGCCAAAGGATGTTCCGGCACTTCCCGCAAGCGCAGGTAAAGATCCACGTCCGCTTGCGGCCAATCGGCGAAGGGGGCGATCTTGATGCGGCCGCGTTGCACCTGGGCGAAGGGCGTATGCGTCCGATGCGGGCTTTGGTCGCGGCGCAGGCCCGACACGAAAGCCCTCACGTCGGGGATGGCCAGGAAACGCCGTTGCACCTCGACCTTGTTGATGCCGCAGCAAGCGTCGGTATCCGAGATGCGCAGTTCCCCGTCCTTCTCCACCGCGTAACGCCTGCGATCCGGGGCGTCGGAGGAAACCGTTTGCACCCTCAATCCGTAGGCCGCCGCCAGCGTGTCGCGATAACCCAAAGTTTCCGGGAAATGGAAACCGGTGTCGATGAAGAAAACCCGGATGGGGATTTTCAGGCGATGCAGATGATGCAAGAGCAGGCCCGCGTCATGACCGAACGAAGTGGTGGCGATAAGACCCTCGCCGAAAAATTCGTAGGCCCGTTTCAGGCGTTCATCGGCCGGCATCAGCGACAATTCCTCGTCCAATTCGCGGGCTTGGGCCACCAGGGCGGCGGGTGCGGGGTTCAATTGCGAATCCATGCCTGCCTCACAAATAGAACATGGGCGCCGGCTCCATGTGTTGACGCGCCTTTTCCGCGATTTCAGCCAAGGTGAAGGTCGCCAGTTTTTTGTCGATCCACTCGCGCTGCTCCTGGAAAATTTCCCGCAGGATTTCGTTCACCGCGCGGTTTCCGCCCTCGATGTCGGCGCAAGGGAGAATTTCTCCTTCGGTGGCTCGGATGATGCGCGCCAGGTCGATGGATTCGGGAGGATCCGCGAGTTGATATCCTCCGGTTTTTCCCCGCGTTCCTTTTACCAGCCCCACGCTTTTCATCAGGATGGCGATTTGCTCCAGGAATTTGAAAGGAATGTCGTACTCTTCGGCGATTTCCCGCAAGTGAACGGGCTTTTGAGAATTGCCGCGTCCCTTGATCGCCAAGGCGGAAAGGAAGTGCAAGGTGTACATGGTTTTCGAGGTGACTTTCACATGGATCAATGTAACATATCAAACTGATAGGGACTATATGGTATCCGTTTACCCCGGGCAATTAAATTCCTCCTCCCCATGCCCGCTTCCGTCATCCAAGAGCTTTCCCCGCTCACCATCCAGAAAATAGCGGCGGGCGAGGTGATCGA
>JBGPFT010000077.1:0-8014 GCA_041483475.1 Fibrobacteria bacterium
CCCCATTCGCCTCCCTTCAGGTTCAACGCCGACAAGCGGCCGTCGATGACGTGGAATACCAAAGCGTCGCCGTACAGGATCGCGCCGTCGTCGAAAACGTCGTAACCCTGCCACTGGTAAATTCGCTGGGAATGCGTGTGTCCGTGCAACAGCCCGATGACGTTGTAATTCCGCAAAACTTCCAAAGCCTTTTGCTTCTCGCTTCCGTTCCACCACAATCCCCCGTCGTCATAGGGATAATGCTGCATGATGAAAACCGGCCTTCCGCTTTGGCCCACGTGCTTTTCCAAATCGCGGCGGAGGAAATCCACGGAGTTCAGGGGATTCCCGATGCCGTTGCCCTGGACGGTTCCGGAATAAAGGTTCAGGTTGACGAAATGCACGCCGTCCCACTCCCAGGAATAGTGGTAACCCGTCGAATCGAAATCCGCGAGACTGCGGCCGGCGTTGCGCCGGAGGAAAAGCGGCAGGATCACCGCTGAAATTCCCGGTTCATCGTGGTTGCCCAGGCCGTCGTAAACCGGATACCGCAATTTCCCTTCTCCCCTCACTCCGTAATCGGCGGCGTACCGCGCCCAATACCCCGTATCGGGATGATCGGTCAAATCACCGGACAGCAAAATCCCGCGGGGCTCGGCGACGAATCCGCCACCACCCGAAACGGGATAAGCCCGCCCCGGCAACGCGTTCAGCGTTTCCACCATGCGTACGCGGTTGGAATCGTAGAGCGCGCCCCCCAGTCCGTAATGGGGATCGGAGACGGCGAAAAAGGTGATGTCGGTGGCAAAGCAAAACAGCGGAATCGTCAGCACCATTAACTGGCTGCGTTTAATGAGAGATTTCATGGTTCCTCCTTTTGGGAACCGGTCACAATTTGTGACCGGTTCAATGTGATACCGCTAAATCTCCTTCGTATGGGGAGGTCGCGACGTGATTGGGCGCACAGGCCTGGCGCGTGTTACCTTAGTCCCATGCCCTCTGCGAAGGCCGAATTGCATCGGCTTCACCCCCGCGAATACGCGGGCTTCACCTACGCCTATCCCGTGCTGTCGCGCCGTTCGGGAGGGGTGTCCATCGGCGTCAACCTCAACCTTGACAAGGCCTGCAATTTCGATTGCCCTTATTGCCAAGTCGATCGAACGGGGCCACGAAAAGAACAGCGCCTGGTTTTGTCCCGCATTCGGGAGGAGATCGAAGCGCTCCTTCGGTCCATGGACGAAAACGGCGTGTGCCGACTACCGCTGTTCGACGCCCTTCCGGATCCTGAGAAAAAATTGCGGGATATCGCCCTTTCCGGGGACGGCGAACCCACCATGGTTCCGGAATTCGCCGACATTTGCGCGCTGCTCCGCGAAATCCAGGCCGCCCGCGCGGATTTGGATTTCAAGCTCGTGCTCATCACCAACGCCTCGCTTTTCGATCGCCCCAAGGTGCGGACGGGCGTCGCAACCATGCTTTCCGGTAAGGGCGAGATCTGGGCCAAGCTCGACGCGGGCACGGAAGCATGGTACCAGAAAGTCAACGTCAGCCGCATCCCCCTCGACCGCGTCGAGGCCAATCTCGCGGGATTGGGGCACGAACATTCCTTCAAAATCCAGTCGTTTTTTTGCCGCATCGAAGGCCGAGGTTGGGACAACGCGGAAACCACCGCTTATCTGGAACGCCTGCGGCGCCTCCGGAAAGGCGGGGCCCGGATTCTCGAAGTCCAGCTTTATACCCTGGCCCGACGGCCATCCGATGCGCGGGTTGCCGCGATGGATAGCACTTTTCTGGAAAACGTGCGCCAAGAAGTGGAAGCTCTGGGTATTCCAGCCCGGGTTTACGGCCAAGGAGATTGAGGGCATGCGCCCGCTTTTCGAAGAAACCTGGTTCCATGCGCCGGTGGAGCGCGAAGGAACGGCGGTTCCCCTGTCCGATGAGGAAACCCATCACGCGCAACGGGTTTTGCGCCTTTCCTCCGGCGCGGAGGTTCTCGTTTCCAACGGAACGGGATCGGTGTTTCGCGCACGTTTGGAATTTTCCGGCGACGGCGCCGTCGTGCATGCCTTGGAACGCATGCGCCATGAACCCGAGCCCGGGCTCAGCCTAGCCATCGCCCTGCTCAAGGGCCGCGAGGTGGAGGCGCCGGTGGAAGCCGCGTGCGAATTCGCATTGCGCGACGTGTTCCTTTTAAAAACCGATCATAGCGCCGAGTTCCGCGATCAAGATTTCGATCGGTTGCTGGAAAGGCTGCGGCAAAAAAGCGTGGCGGCCTTGAAACAAGCGAAGAAGGCCTGGCTCACCCGCATTCATTCCCCCGAGGATTTGCGCGCCTGGCGCGAGCGGCATCGCCGCATTCCCCTGGCCTTGGCGCATCCGGGCGAGGACACGGTACCTTCGCCGCACCCCAAGGAAATGCACGTGTTGACGGGGCCTGAGGGCGGGTTTTCCGAATCCGAGGTGGAATATCTGCTCAGCCAGGAAAATTGCCATCGCCTCAGTCTCGGGCCCACCCGCCTTAGGGCGGTGCATGCTCCGATCGCGGCGCTGGGGAATCTATCGGGGCGAGGGATTTAACCAACTGCTGTTTTGCCCTCAACGCCGTGAGGAACAGAACGACGTATAGCAAAGCGGCCGCGGCGTATAACGACCAAACGATTTTCTTCCCGGAAACCCGCGAACCACCCATCATCCACACCCCTTGGAATTCCGGAAAGGTAGCAGCCGACAAGTGCATCCCCGCCCTGGCTATCTTTGCCCTACTCAGGATATAATGACGCCACGAATGCGGGAGGGCGAAGTGAGTTCCTTGACCGACAGCGCCGCTTGGAAGGCCCTGAAAACCCATCATGCCGACGCTTCCAGGTGGAATTTCAAGGAGCTTTTCGCGAAAGATCCGGGCCGGGCCGACCGCTACCGCGCCGAGGCTTGCGGCCTGTATCTCGATTACGGCAAAAACCGCGTCGATGACGAAACCCTGCGCTTGCTCCGCGCCCTCGCCGTTCAGGCGGGCGTCGAAAGCGCGCGCGACGCCATGTTCCGCGGCGACAAGATCAACTTCACCGAAAAACGGGCCGTGCTGCACACCGCTTTGCGGAACCAAGGCTCCGAGCCCGTGCGTCTCGACGGCGAGGACGTGATGCCGAAAGTGCGCGCCGTGCTGGACCAGATGAAGTCCTTTTGCGGCCGCATCCGCTCCGGCGAATGGAAGGGGTATACGGGCAAACCCATCCGCCACGTGGTCAACATCGGCATCGGCGGATCCGACCTCGGTCCGGTGATGGTGTCGGAAGCGTTGCGGCCCTACAGCCATGAAAAAGACGGAACGCGCCGCATCGAATCCCATTTCGTCTCCAACGTCGACGGCACCCATCTGGCCGAAGTTTTGCGCCGCGTGGAATTGGATCAAACGCTTTTCCTGGTGGCCTCCAAAACCTTCACCACCCAGGAAACCATGGTCAACGCCCATGCCGCCCGCGCCGCGCTGCTCAAGGCCGGCGGGGACGAAAAATCCGTGGCCAAGCATTTCGCGGCGCTTTCCACCAATATCCCGGCGGTGAAAAACTTCGGAATCGATCCCCAAAACGCCTTCGAGTTCTGGGATTGGGTGGGCGGCCGCTATTCCTGCTGGAGCGCCATCGGACTCCCCATCGCCCTCTCCGTCGGCTTCGACAATTTCCACGCCTTCCTGCGCGGCGGCCACGCCATGGATAACCATTTCCGCGAAACGCCCCTCGACCGGAACATGCCGGTAACCCTGGCGCTGCTCGGCGTCTGGTACGGCGACTTCTTCGGCGCCGAAACCCATGCCGTGCTGCCCTATGATCAATACCTGCATCGGTTGCCGGCCTATCTTCAGCAAGCCGACATGGAATCGAACGGGAAATCCGTCACCCGCTCCGGGGAGCGCGTCGACTATCCCACGGGCCCGGTTTTATGGGGCGAACCCGGCACCAACGGCCAGCATTCCTTTTACCAGCTCGTCCATCAAGGCACGCGGATCATCCCCTGCGATTTCATCGCGCCCATGCAATCGCATAACCCGCTCGGGGATCAACATCGCATCCTCTTGGCCAATTGTTTCGCGCAAACCGAGGCGCTGATGGTGGGCAAGACCCGGGAGGAAGCGGAAACCGAACTTCGGGCCCAAGGCCTGTCCGACGCGGAGGTAAAGGCGCTCGCCCCGCACAAGGTGTTCGAAGGCAACCGCCCCACCAACACCCTTCTGATGAAAAAACTCACCCCAGAAACTTTGGGGTCCTTGGTGGCCCTGTACGAACACAAGATTTTCACGCAAGGCGTGATCTGGGGCGTCAACAGCTTCGACCAAATGGGCGTGGAACTCGGCAAGCAATTGGCGAAAACCTTGCAGTCGGAATTGGAAGCCGGGGAAAAGAACCCCGGGTCGTCGCCCAAGCACGACGCCTCCACCCACGCCTTGATGCGGTACTACTGGAAGAACCGGTATATATCTTTGCCCGAAACTTCCAGGAGTTGACAATGAACACATTTGCCCGTCTGGGCTTGGCCGCCTTCGCCCTATTCGCCTGCAACAAAAAAGAGACCGGCAACGAAATCCTGATCGGGGAATACGGTTCCATGACGGGAGGCACGGCCACCTTCGGGCAAAGCAACCACAAAGGCGTGGAAATGGCCGTCGACGCCGTGAACGCGGCGGGCGGAGTGCTGGGCAAAAAACTCCGCGTCCTGTTGGAAGACGATCAAGGCAAACCGGAAGAAGCGCAAACCGCGGTCACCAAGCTTATCAGCAAGGATCGCGTGGTCGCCGTGATCGGCGAAGTCGCCTCCTCCAACAGCCTGGCCGCCGCGCCCGTATGCCAGCAAAGCGGCATCCCCATGGTCAGCGGCTCTTCCACCAATCCCAAGGTCACCCAGGTGGGAAACTTCATCTTCCGGGTATGCTTCATCGATCCCTTCCAGGGCAGGGTGGTGGCTAAGTTCGCCGCCAACAGCCTGAAGCTGACCAAGGTGGCGGTTTTGCGCGACGTCAAGTCGGATTATTCCGTGGGGCTGGCGAAATTTTTCCGGGAAAGCTTCACCGTGTTGGGCGGACAGATCATCGCCGACGAAAGCTACAGCCAGGGCGACAAGGATTTCTCCGCCCAACTCACTTCCCTGAAGTCCAAGCATCCCCAGGCGATATTCGTCCCCGGTTATTACACCGAAGTGGGGCTCATCGCCCGGCAGGCTCGCAAACTGGGCCTCACCGTTCCGCTGCTCGGAGGCGACGGATGGGATTCGGAAAAACTTTGGGAAATCGGTGGTGAAGCCCTCAACGGCTGTTTCTTCTCCAATCATTCTTCCATGGACGATCCCAATCCGGCCATCCAACGGTTCGTAAGCGGATACAAACAGCGCTATGGCGGCATACCCGACGCGCTGGCGGCCCTGGGATACGACGCCGCCATGCTCCTGGCCGACGCCATCCGGCGCGCCGGCAGCGCCCGCCCCGACAGCATCCGCATGGCCTTGGAAGCCACCAAGGGTTTCCATGGCATCACCGGCATGATTTCTCTGGACGCGAACCGCGACGCGGTCAAATCCGCCGTGATCCTGGAAGTGCGGGACGGAAAATATCTCTATAAAGAGACTGTCGCGCCTTAATAAACCATCACGCGCTGGGAAAACGAACCTTCGCCGGACTCGATTTTCGCGAGATACATGCCGGGTTTCGAGAAGGCCGGAATGCGGTGAATCGAAGCCGTGCTGTTCTTCACGGAATACAGCAACTTTCCTTGAGGCGACCACACATTCAAAGTGTAGGCTCCGTGCGCGTGTACCTGCAAATCGCGGTTGGCCAGGCACATGCAGATCACGCCCTTGGGCTTGAGGGGATGGCCGTTGACGATGGGAACGGGAGCGTATCCGGCCTCCCATTCCAAGGCCCGCAAGGTGAGATTTTGGAAAAAGTCCGTAGTGCTGGTGATCCCGGTCGGATCGTGGATGATGATGCCGTAAAAATATTTTGTCCCTCTTGAATCGGTGCGGTACCAGACGGCGGGATGCGGATTCATGGGGGTTTGCATCGGGGTTCCCAAAGTGGTTTCGTCCAAGTTGTAGATCACATGGACATCGGGCCAAGTAAGTCCATAATTGAACGTGTACCATTCGTCGATTCCGCTGAAGCTGGCCGGAAGTCCCTGCATGAGGGGAAAATTCGGATTCAGGGCGGCGGTGTCCGTGGTCGTTTTCCGGATGGTTCCCTGCTGGGCGGCGTTGGTATGCAGGTACTAGCGCCTGGAGGTCACGCGATCCCGGTACCAGTCCCCTTCCCCGGCTTCGTTCGCGGCCGAAGTATGGGACCCGATATAGCCCTTGTTTCCGGATGCCAGCCAGGTTTTTATCGCGGTTTGAAACGTGGCGGTGGTGAGCTGGGTTTCGAAGAAATAATCGAACAGCACGATATCGTAATTGTTGAGGTATGCGGTGGTAACACTGGTCACGGCCGTCAGATGGGTCATGGTGAAACCCACGGCGGTTTGAATGGCCTGTATCTTCGCGAACGCCGCCGTACGCGTGGCGGCGTGGCTGGTGCTCGTGCCGTCCAGGATCAACACCCTCTTGCCGGGCAAAAGGCTGTTGGGGTTTGGGGTGAGCACGGCGGCGTGCAACGCCAACGCTCCCGTCAAAATCGGGAAGGCCCAAAAAAAACGTTTTTCTTTCATAAGCTTCGGCATATTCCCCCCTCTTCCGGCCTATAATCTATCCTCGGTCCGACCTTAACGCAGCGCAAATTCCAGCCTAAATAAGTAATACCATTCTTTCGGAGACGCCGTCAGCGGCACGTTGCTGGCATTAAAAAAGGCGTCCGTTAAGCGAAAATGATCGCTGGCGGCCTGGGCGTACACCGTTATTGCTTTGCTGACGGCTTTTTTTGCGTACACTGACCATTTGAAATCATCCTTGTGCACCGCCTTGAATAGAAGCTTACCCGTGGGATCGTAGAGATTGTTGCCCAAGGTATCGGTTTCGGGAGTGGCCTGCCATAAAGGGAGCGAAGGACGGGCGCTGCCGGTGACGCTGCTGCCGGTGAAAACGAAGATGTCATTGTACGGCGACTTGTCGTATTCGACCTGCAGGGACAGCACGTCCAGCCATTTGAAAGTGGGGAGGGTGATTCCCGCCATCATCGGCATTCTTTCGTTTCTTTTTTCATAAAACAGCGGCTGATTTTCCCATCCCAGCACCGCCACCTCCGTAAAAAGTCGCAAGTCCTCCGTTCCCGACATCCCTTCCGGCAGCAAACGCCCCAAATTCAGCGCCGCCCTTCCCATCAACTTGATTCCCTTGAAGGTCCAATGGGAAATTTCCTGCGTGTCCACCACGGGTCCGGTAAGGGGGATGAGGGTTTTCGGGCCGGAATAGGCGACGGTATCGAGACCCCCCGCGGTGTCGGGTTGCTCGATGCGCACACGGACGAACGTGTTGTCGTCGTTTTTAGGCGTCAACCGACTGGGATGATTGGACAGATAATGATTCAAAACAACGCCGCCACCGAATTCAAGCCATTTGGTATTCACCGAAAAATCGTACCCCGGGGAAAAATCCCCGACGGGGTAATATTGGGTTTCCATGAACAGCGAGAAGTTGTGCTTGAGGAGCCCTCCCATTTGCGAAAGGGAAAACAAAGCGCCGTAGCTGTAATTTCCGGCCCGGTTCATCAGCAGCCACCCGTCATTGGTCCACAGAAAACCCGGATAAGTCCCGGAGCGGTACAGATATTCGCCCAAATCCTTGGCATCGGGATTGTACTTGTAATTGAAAGCGCCGATCTGGATGGAGCCGCCGAAGGAAGCGGGCGCGCCGAATTGCCATCGGGCCCGGGCCGTCGGAATCATCGGCTTTACGCTCAATATCCTTTCCCGGGCCGCCACGTCGCCCTGATTTCCGTAAGGCCACCAAATCAGGCCGGACAGGCCCACCATCACGTCGAACCGGTTCAAATCCAATTCCTGGGTGACGGACACATTGGCCCGGTTCAGCGGCAGCATGGAAATATCGGCCGTTTTCTCGC
>JBGPFT010000078.1:0-7994 GCA_041483475.1 Fibrobacteria bacterium
AGCCCCAACTCCGGATGGCCCGAAGCGGCCATGGCGGGAGCCCTGGGAATACGGTTGGTAGGTCCAGTTTACCAGCAAGGGATATTGGTTACCGATTTGTGGCTGGGAGATCCTGCCCATCCGTCCGGCGCCTCCTCCCGTGACATCGCGCGGGGCATGGGATTGACCTGCCTGGCCACCGCGCTTTGGTTCCTGCTTCTGCTGCCCCGGCTCCGTTAAAAAAAAGGAAACCCACGGGAAACGAAATTCACGCGGAAATGCGCATCGATATTGGCAAAAAACCCAATGTGGTCCGGGGTTTTTGAGGCTAGAATTAAAGAGCATTTCATCCCGGGAGACCCTATGCTGGTTATAAGTCATTTCAAGTTGCGGCCGTGGAATTTCGCCGCCTTGGCCGTTCTGGTCGCGAGCGCGGGAGCCCAAACAATCCAGGTTACGGGCCGGGTGGTGGAAAGAATCAACCTCGATCCGGTTTCGGGCGCCACGGTGCGTTGGAACGGCGGAAATCCCCAGACCACCACGGATGCATTGGGGCGATTCACACTGACCGGGTCGGTGTCCATTAAGGGTGGAGTGAATTCCTCGATCCGGTTTGAAACGCCGTTTTTCCGGGCCGGACGCTTGAGGATCACAGCCACCAAACCTTCCCAGTCCGTCACCGTGTCCGTTTACAACACGGAAGGCAAAAGCATCGACTCCCGCGCCTATACCCTTTCCCCGGGAACGCATGATCTCGCGGTATTGCCCGAGGGCCGAGGAAGTTTCCTGGGATTCATGACGGTAAGCACCGAGGGTGAGCTATATCGGCTCAAAATCATGCATCAAGGGGGACCTACGCCGCAAACCACCGCCGACTTCGTTTCCGCACCACCTTCCGCTTTGGCCAGGGCCGCCGCTGGCACGGTAAACGCTTCCATCACCGGGCTTAACCCGGGCACGGCGAACGCCACCTCCGACACAATGAACGTGGGCGACATTATCCTCGACTATCCCGCCCGCGCTCTCATCGGAGTGGGCGCCACGCCTCCTTACGGCAGCACCATGCTGTTCGACGGTTCCCAAGGACGCGCGGCCGCGAACGCCGAGATGCAAGCCAAATGGCAGGACTGGCCGCGTTTCACTCCTTCGGCCATCATGTTTCGCATCACCCGCGACCCTCAATACCTCACCGACACCACCCGCGTCACCATGCAAAGCTGCTGCAACACGCTTTGGGGCTATGACGACATTCAGGCCAAGGTCGGGATTTTCCAGGATGTGCAGGTGCATGCGGAATTCAACACCATGGGGGAATACGACAACCCCTACGATCTCCCGGCCCCGAATGCCAACGTTGCCGATCCCTATGCCTCCGGTCAGCCCGGATATGCGAATAGCGGTGTCTACGTCGTCAGCCGTTATG
The DNA here is from genome assembly GCA_041483475.1 of Fibrobacteria bacterium. GTDB lineage: Bacteria > Fibrobacterota > Fibrobacteria > UBA11236 > UBA11236 > UBA11236. The sequence continues at coordinate 1,403 of JBGPFT010000078.1, forward strand.
AAATCCAAATCCAATCCTTCGCGCTCACCGGACCCCCCGGCAATCACGACATGGGGGCCATCGTGAACGATTATGTCCCCACTTCCAACCAGAATCGGGCCAACGGAGTTTGGCAGGCCTACGACATCACCTACAGGGGAGCTCGCTTCACCGGGACCACCATGACCTCGAATCCCTATATGTCGGTGTGGTGGAACGGCGTCCAGGTCCATCTCAACCGTTTCGTGAATGCAGCCGCCTCGGGCTTGGCCAACCACAGCGGCGAAGAGCACCTGGATCCGACCCTGTATGGCCTCAAGCTGCAAAGCGAAGGCCGGGACGTGCGCTTCCGCAAGGTGTGGGTCAAGAAGCTGACCATGGCGACGACTAATACCAATTTCGGGTATTGAACCCGGGCGCATTTCGGGTACTAAGTTTTTCCCGGTGAAAGCCCGGGGTTTCTTTCAACTGGTTCGCATTCCCACGGTGTTCAGCGCGCTGAGCAACGCTTTTGCGGGCTATTGGATAGGCGGTGGCCGCGCGGGCATCGTCCCGCTGCTTCTCGGTATGCTGGCCTCCGGCCTTTATCTCATGGCCGGGATGGCGCTCAACGACATCGCCGATCTCAAAGTCGACCGTGCGGAGCGGCCGAGCCGCCCTCTGCCCTCCGGCGCCATTTCCCTGCCCATCGCTTGGACGCTGAGCCTCGCCATGATGGTCTTGGGCCTGCTCTGCCAATGGCGCGCCAATCCCGTCAGCGCCGTCGTCGGTTTCGCGCTAATCCTCGCCATCTTCCTTTACAACTTCCTACTCAAAAAAACCTTTCTCGGCCCGGCCGCCATGGGTTTATGCCGCCTGCTCAACCTTCTCGGCGGGATCGCGCTCAACGCGGACGGGACTTCCGATCTCCTTTTCCTTCCCTTCAATGCGGAATGGGCATTGCTCTCGCTTTGGCTGTACATCGCCTTGGTCACCTTCCTCGCCCGCGATGAAGTCCGCGGCAATACCGGGCGGCGGGTGCGCGTCTTTTTCGCGGGGCTGGCGATTTGGTGTGGGCTGTGGATGGGTTTCGCCTTGATCCATCCATCCCTCATCTCGGCGCTTCTCCTCGCGGTATTGCTGTTCCATCTCCGTATGCTACATGGCGCGTTGACGAATCTCTGGAAAGAACCCACGGTTCCTTCTTCCACCGGCCGCACCGTCGGGGCCTTGCTGCGCAATCTGCCACTGACCGACGTCATCGGCATGCTGGCCGCGGGCGTGGCCTGGCCATGGGCCATGCTGGGAGCCGCCTTCATGCTTCCAGGACCTTTTTTGGCAAAACGGTTTTACAGCACCTAGGAAGAAGCCGTGTATATTACTGCCATCTTTCCAGGGAGTTCGCCATGCGTTTACCATCCATCCTGACTGTTGCATTCGCATGCTCATTCGGCCTCGCCCGCGCCGAAAACCTCAACCTCAATGAAACCGCGGAAACCACGATGGTGGCGATAAGCCCCTATTGCCTGGGATTGGGCATCGGCGCGATGGCTGCGGTGAATCCCGAATTGCAGAGCAACAGCGACATGTTCCTCAAGCTGTCGGTGGCCCAGGCGTTCCGGGTTCAGGACAATTTTGAACTGGGCATGGATCTGGACTGGTGGCTGCCCGGAATCAACCTGGGCGGCACGGTGAACGTGGACTATTTGATGGGCAAAGGCGGTTTTCATCCCTTCGTGGGCATGGGCGTCGGGATGCAATACCTGGATCACCCCACCTATAAATTTGGGGATAATTTCGGTATCCAAGGCACGGCGCACGTGGGTCTGTACATTGAAATCATGGATGAAATGCAAATGCGCATTCGTGTTCCCTTCAACCTGGTGGCCAACAAGGACATGGACCGGGCGGCGGGCCTGGATATCGCTTTGCTGTTCTCTTCGCCCCACCGCAACACGCGGGTGAAGAAATTGAAGTACTGACCCGCTATTTCTCCGGACACATCACCGGCGCTTGTTGCTGGATCCAGATTTTCGCGCGCGCCTTGACGTCCTTCGCCGCGTTCTCGGGCTTGGTGAAATAATATTGGCGGTCGCTGCGGCCGGCGAAGGCGTCGCCTTCCGCGGGATTGGACGCGAACGTTTCCTTGCGCCGTAATTTCTTTTCCACTTCCTTGATCACCGGTTCCTGCCCCTGCACCGAGCGGGTGGTCACGATGAGGATTTCCTTCTGATAGTTGAGGTAATTAACATCCAGCTTGGCGGTATAGGTTTTTACCCATTCCTTGCGGTCGGCTTCGCCGTTGACGCCTTGCAGAAACACGGCGGTCGACGTCACTTGCGGCTCCAACCGATCCGGATTGGGCAAATCCAGGATGCAATCCTTCACCAGTTCGCGGCGCACTTCGGAGCCGCCGTCGGCCGACGATTCGGCCGCGATGAAGGTGATGTTCTTCTTTTCCGTCTTCTCGGTCCCGGCCTGGCTTTGTGCCGACCCGAACCATGCCCCCAAGGCGAGGATGGCGGCGGCATGCTTTGTAACCGACATGGTGGTTCCCTCCTTCCGGGTAAATTACAAACCGGGCCGCCGGACGGGGTTGGGCCGGATCCGCGCGAATAAGTAAACTATTGGCATTCAGGAGGCGATTATGACCCGTTTTCCCACCCGTGTTTCCAGCGCCGCTCTCGCGGCCCTGTTGTGTTCCGGCTGCGGCACCAAGGTCACGCGCGTCACCCATGACAGCACCATCGATTTATCGGGTTCCTGGAACGACACCGACTCGCGCCTGACGGCCGAGGAAATGGTGAAGGATGTGCTGGGCGCCGGGTGGTATCAGGATTACGCCGCCAGGAAAAAAACCCCGCGCGTGGTCATCGGGGAAATCCGCAACAAGAGCCATGAGCATATCAGCACGGAAACCTTCATCAACGACATCCAACGCTATCTGGTGAATTCAGGCAAGGTGGATTTCGTGGCCAGTAAGAGCGAGCGCCAGGAATTGCGATCCGAGAAGTCCGATCAGGCCGAAAACGCCTCGGCGGAAACCCGGCAAACGGCGGGCGAGGAAAGCGGCGCCGAACTCATGCTGCTGGGCAGCCTCAATTCCATCGTGGATCAGGAAGGCGGAAAATCCGTGGTGTTCTACCAGGTGAACCTGGAGCTGGTCCACCTTGAGTCCCATAAGAAACTTTGGATCGGCGACAAGAAGATCAAGAAATTCGTGGAGAAGAGCGGTTCTTCGCTCTGAGTTCGCCTTTCCCCCGAATGCGCTCATGGGCGATTCTCCTCTGCGCGCCGCTATTCATGGGCTGCGCCAACCGCGCGCTCGTCCGCTTCGATAAAATCGCCCAGCAGGCCGCTTCCCGGGATTTCCTCGGAGCCGCCGCTAAAATCCGGAAACAACGCTCCGATCTGTACGGCTCCCACAGCGAACTGCTGTACCACCTGGATCTCGGCCTGCTCTATCACTACGCGGGTCTTTACGACAGCAGCGTCGTCTTCCTAGGCCGGGCGGTCAAAATCCAAGAAGACTTATTCACGAAATCGATCACCAACGAAGCCGCTTCCCTGCTCATCAACGACAACGTGCGGCCCTACCGCGGACGCCCTTATGAAATCGCCTGGTTGCATCTGTTCCTCGCCTTCGATTATTTGGCCCTGGAAAAGCCCGACGATGCGCGGGTGGAAATCCGCCAGGGAGAGATCTTCCTGGACGGCGTAAGGCGCAACGCCGGCCCAGAGAGTTCGGTCTATCGCGACGACGGTCTGTTTCGCGCCGTCTCGGCCATGGTTTACGAGGTCCTGGACGAAAAAGACGACGCCCGCATTTCCTTGGAACAGGCTGTAAAAGCTTATCGGGACGCGGGGCAACCGGTTCCGGCATCACTCGTCCGCGATTCCGGCAATAGTGAAATCGTCGTCGTGGGTGAACTGGGCCGTTCACCCGCGTTGGGCGAAACGGTGTTCTGGGGCACCTGGGTGCGCGACGGCATGTTCGTATACCATTATCGCGACGCCCGCGGCGTACAAGTCACCGAGGCCATCGCCGCGCCGATCCCCCCTGCCCCCCAAAGGGAGCAAGAACGGGGAGATCGGCGCGGACGCAACCGCCGCAAAACCCGCTCCGGCAGCACCTTTCACGTCAAATGGGCCTTGCCCGCGCTGCGGGAAACTTATTCGCAATCCCGCGTCCTGCGCGTAGCCCGCGACAGCGCGACTTATTCCGGGGAATCGTTCGCGGACACGCATGACCTGCTGCGCCAGGATCTCGACGCGAACCGGGCGACGACCTTGCTGCGCACGGTGACGCGGGTTTTGATGCGAACTTTGGCCGCGGAGGAAGCCAAATCCGACATGAGTTCCGGCAACCCTTTGCTCAACCTCTTATTCAACGTTGGAACGGACGTGTTGGGGGATCAGTTGGAACAGGCCGACACGCGGTTATGGTTCCTATTGCCCCGCACGGTGCAAATCGTCCGCATTCCCGTAAAGCCGGGCCGTTACACCCTGGACCTGAGCGCGGAAAACCCGGACGGCCGGAACATCCGCTCCGAAACGGTGACAGTCGAGGTGAAAACGGGCGAGAAGAAGTTCGTCTTCTTCACATCCCTGCGCTGACCCAGCGGTATTTCATCGCCCCCTGGGACAAATGGGACGGGAAGTTGAAGGACTGGCCGGGCTGCAAATGCCGGATCTCCCAAACCTTGCGGCCCATCATGTCGAACAATTCGAAGCCCGCCATGCCCTCCGGAACGAAGATGGGTCGCCCGGATTGCAGGTTCACGACCCAGCCGGTGGGGCTTGAGGTGTACCTTGCGCCCGGGTTCAAATACGTTCCTGTCGGCTGTTCCAGCTTCGGATTCAGGGGCCTGCAGGCGCCGGTGTAGGAAATCCTCACGATGCCGGTATTGGCCCCCGCGTTGAACCAACCGTTGTAATTGAGGACGTACAGGGCGCCGTCCGGGCCGGTCTTGAAATCCAACGGAGCGTAAAAGGTGCGATTCGCGAATATGCGCTGTAGCGCGGTGAACGAGGTCCCCATGGAGTCCAAGGTGAGCACGTTGATCTGGCTGTTGTTGAAATCCGTGACGAACCATTTGCGGGTGAAATGGGGTGGGAGCTTGACGCTGGACACCAAATCCCCGTCGTACCGGTAGATGGGGCCGGTGATGGCGGCGGACTGTTGATAATAGTGGATGGGGGGGCGGGCCGGAGGCAAGGTCGTCATGCCCGTATTCCATCGCGAAGTATTGGTGGGCGCACTGGCGATCTTGCCGCCCCATCCGGGGATGTTATTTCCGTGAAAATAGGGCCAGCCCTGGAATCCGGGCGTCTTTATCAATTCGTGCTCTTCCGTCACCAACCCAAGGTCCGCGCCCACATTGCCCCAGGTCACCCAACGCCGCACGGGATCCAACGTCAGGCTGTAGGCGTTGCGGGTGCCCTTGGCGTAAATCTCCGGAAGTACCATGGTCGTATTGCTGTACTGCGCGTTTCCGGTGGTGCGCGCGAAATACTCGCCGAAATTATCGGTGGGAATGGTATAGGCCGGTGTTCCGGTGGCGACGGGATGGATGCGGATGATGCCGCCCCGCAAGCCGGCCGTGCTGGTGGCGCCCCATTCATCGCTCGAGTTCTTGGTGGTTTCATTGACGAAGCCGCCGCCATTATTGTTGTTGTTGCCCTGGGAAATCCACAAATCCCCGTAGGCGTCAAAGGCCATGCCGCCGCCCGTATGGCAGCAGTAATCGCGCTGGGAGGGAAATTCCAGCACCACCCGTTCCGAACCCAAGGCGGTGCCGGAAAGCGTGAACCGCGAGATACGGAAGGTCGTGGCGCCGGCGGGCTCGTAATGCAGGTATATGTAGCGGTTGGTCTTGAAATTGGGATCCAAGACGATTCCCGTCAGCCCTTCCTCCACCGTCCCTCCGAGGTTGTAAGGCCCCTTCCAATTCGCCACGGTGCCCAGGAGCGTCATGGTGTTCGCGGCCGCGTTGAAACGCTTCACATTGCCGGTGACCCGCTCCACATAATAGATGTCCACGTTGCCGGCGGCGTCCATGTCGAAGTCCATTTTGACCGGCTCGGAAATGTTGGGATCCGGCGCCACGCCGCGCCGAATGATGGACGTAAGCGCGAAATCGGCATCGGTGACGTCGGCACAGCCCGGCCATGACCAGGTCTGCGACCAAGACGGAGTGGCCCCGAAAATCAGCGCCAACGCTCCGTACCATCCTCGGTACATCTTCTTGCTCATGATTCCCTCCGTGTTTTTTCCCAGGTTTTGCAATGCGGATCCCGTTTATGGAAGAGCTGAAATCCAACGCGCTTTCATCGCCCCACTCGGCAATGTCGCGGGAAGGACGAATTTTTGGCCGGGACGCAAATGCTTGTTCTCCCAGAGTTTCCGCCCCATCATATCGAACAATTCAAAGCCGATTTGGTCTTCCGGCACCGTGATGGGGTTCCCCGAATGCAAGTTTACCAAGTACATCACACCACGACCGGGCCTTTGTACGTAACGGGCCCCCGGATTCAAATAAGTTCCTGTGGGTTGTTCCAGTTTCGGATCCGTGGGACGGCATGTGCCGGTGTAGGCGATTTTCACGATGCTGGTCTGGGCATCCGTACAAAA
>JBGPFT010000079.1:0-7970 GCA_041483475.1 Fibrobacteria bacterium
CAGGAGGAGTTCTTCCACATTTTCAATTCCCTGCATCAAAGCCGCAAGCAAATCGTGCTCACCAGCGACGCTCCGCCGGGCGGGCTCAAGGGATTGGAAGACCGGTTGGTCAGCCGTTTCCAGTGGGGTTTGTTCGTCGACATCCAGCACCCGGATCGGGAAACGCGCGAGGCCATCCTGCGCCGCAAGGCCCAGGCGGCGAACCTGGATATTCCCGAGGAAATCGTTTCCTATCTGGCCGAGGCCATCGATTCCAATATCCGCATTTTGGAAGGGGCCATCCGGCAGCTTTTGCTGAAAGCCTCGATCCAGCACACCAACATCACCATGGAATTGGCCAAGGAAATCGTAACCCGCACCGGTTCCCAACGCCCTCCGCGCCGCATCACGCCCGAGGACATCACCTCCGTGGTGGCCGAACACTTCACGGTGGAGTTGGACAAAATCCTGGAACAGGGACGCGGCACCAAGGAAGTGGCCCAGGCGCGCCAGGTAGCCATGTTCCTGATGAAGGAATTGACTTCGGCTTCCTTGAAATCAATCGGTCAGCGCTTCGGGGGCCGAGATCACAGCACGGTGGTGCACGCCATCAAGACCATCGCGAAAGCCATGGAAAAAGACGACAGTTTCCGCAAAAGCGTGGACGTCATCATGGGCGATTTGACGTCGGCGAAGAAGTAGCCTCACCCCTGGTCCCTTTCCTAATTTCCACCTCACCCCTAACCCCTCTCCATCCGTTAAAGGGATGGAGAGGGGAAGGTCGAATCACTTGGCGCGTCACTTTGCCAATTTTTCTAACGAATGAAATTCACCCTTTGTTCAACAACAAGACCCCTGCCAGCAATTCCCCCGGAAAAACTCCAGCTTTCAATTTCGTTGAGGGCTCGTAGAAGTCCCTCTTTCGTTAAGCCTCGGTACTCCTGGTAGATAGCATGCTCCACAATACCATTTGAATTTATCCAAATAAAAAATGTTGCAACACCTTTTTTGGATTTTTTAGAATCGGTACGCCAAATGCCTTCCGCCATTTTATTAATGAGAGGCGATATTTCAGAAGTCAATTTCTTAAGATCTTTTTTCGCGGAATCGCACGTATCACAGCGCATGTAATTGAGGCCGACCATATTTTGGCAAACATCTTGATTTAGCTGTAATGTGCCGGTGGAATCCCAAAGCGTAAGGTTTAGGTTCATTCCGTTTTCCTTGAATAGGTATTTAGTCCTGGTTTTTCCGTTTGCATGTCGCGTAGCGACGAAGTGTGACCCCTCCTTTTCATTTTGGATTGCGGCACATCCAACCATGAATAAGGGCATAAAAAACATGATTAAATGTTTGCTTCGCATTCTTGATAGGTTCCGATCCCTTGGCTCGTATAACGGGCAATTGTGTAAACAGCTTCTCCCCCTCTCCATGCGTTTAAGCATGGAGAGGGGGTAGGGGGGTGAGGAGTTCCACTTCCTCCCTCACCTCGTCCTCCGTCGCCAGTTTCAACGCGCGTTGGACCATGGCTTCGCAATCCTTCAGGTTCAATCGGCTCAGGGCCTCGCGCACACCTTCGGCCGCGCCGGGGGCGATGCTGAGCGAGGTAAGGCTAAGGCCCAGCAGCAACGCCAGCGCCTTGGGATCGGCGGCCATTTCGCCGCAAACGGTGACGGGTTTTCCGGCCGCCAGGGCTGCGTCGGCGACGCGTTTGAGCGCCGTCAGCAAGGCGGGGTGATAGGGTTGGTGATAACTCGCCACGCGCTCGTTGCCCCGATCGATGGCGAACAGGTATTGGATGAGGTCGTTGGTGCCGAGGCATATAAAATCGGATTCGTGCAGGAAGCCTTCGATTTGCAGCACGGTGGACGGGATTTCCACCATGATGCCCACTGGGGGAATAGGAATGAGTTGGCCCGATTCCTTTTCCAAGGCGGCGGCGGTTTCCCGCAAATGCCTTTTGATCTCCCGCAATTCGGTCAAGGTGGACACCATCGGGATGAGCAGGCGCGTGTTCCCCAATTGGGAGGCTCGCAGCAGCGCGCGCAAATGCGGAGTCAGGATATCTGGCCGGCGCAACAGCATGCGAATGGAGCGCCAACCGAGGCTGGGATTTTCCTCCTTGCCCCAGTCGAAATAGCGCAGCGGCTTGTCTCCGCCCACGTCGAGCAGCCGGAAGGTGACTCCGAAAAGCCCGAAGCGATCCATCACTTGGCGGTATACGCCGAATTGGGTTTCCTCGTCGGGAAAGGAACTGCGGATCATGAAGAAGAATTCGGAGCGATACAGCCCCACGCTCTTGATCCCGGAGCGCTTCATGAGCGGGAGATCCGACAAAAGCGAGACGTGTCCCGATAGCGACACCAGATGGCCATCGCGCGTGCGGTCCTCGCCCGCATGGGGCGCGGCGGCGCGGCGGGCGTGGAAGGATTCCGCCAGCCGCTTATACTCGCGGATCACGTGTTCGTCGGGGCGGATATAGATGAGGCCGGAATTGCCGTCCATGATCACCCGGGTGCCGGGATGGAGGAAGCGCGTCAGGCCGGGAATGCCGATAAAGCAGGGGATGTCCAGCGAACGCGCCAGGATGGCGGCATGCGAGGTGATGCCGCCGGTTTCGCACAGGATGCCGAGCAGCTTGCGCGATTGCAGGTAGACGAGGTCGGAGGGCAGGAGTTCCACGGCGGCGGCGATCACGCCTGCGTCCGATTCCGGTTCGGGGCGATAATGTTCCCGCGCCTCGCCCAAGGCGTTCAGCAGGCGCAAGCCCACGTCGCGGACATCGGCCGCGCGCGCGGCCAATTTGGCGTTGCCGGAATCCTGGAAGCTGCGGCTCAGTTCGCGCGTGGCCAACTTGACGGCGAAGGCCGCGGACATCTTTTCCCGGACATGGCTTTCGATCAGGCCGAGATAATGCTCGTCCTTCAGGAACAACTCATGGGCGTCGAAGATGCGCGCGTCCATCTCGGCGAAGATTTCCCCCGCCCGCTCCCGCAGCCAGCGGGTTTCGCCGCGCGCCAGCCCCAGCGCTTCGCCCAGAACCTTCAATTCCGCGGCGGGATCCTCGCATTCGCCGAAGAGAATGTTGTCCCACATCGCCTGGGTTTGCAAAACGTGCACGGGGCCGTCGGCGATGCCCCCGAAAGCCACCTGGGCGCGGAGAAAAGGCGGGGCTTCCAAAGAGTGCGTGGAATCCTTCCCGTCGGAATCCCCGGCGGACAAAGGGGAACCGCCGCGGTTTTCCAGCAAAGTCCCCACTTGCGCCGCGAGAGTATAGGCCAGATCCTCCAAAGTGGATCCGAAAGGAGCGGATTCCCTGCCTTGCAGGATCAAAACGCCGCGGCCCCGGGCTTTTCCCGGCGGGATGGGGATGCCGAGAAAATTGTTGAGATGATCCTCGCCCAATCCGGGGAAGAACTTGAAGCGTGCGTCCTGGCGGGGATTGGCGATGTTCAGCACTTCGCCGCGCGAGAATACCGCGCCGGTAAGCCCTTCGCCGGCCGCGAGGCTGACGTCGGCCAAGGCCTGGGGGTTGAGCCCGTGGCTGGCGGCCAGTCGCAGCGACCCGTCGACGGTATCGTGCAGGTAGATGGAACAGACCTCCGCCCCCATTTTTTCCGAAATGGATTTCACTACCGCGTCCAGGGCGGGCTGGGTCTCGCGCGACTCCAGCATGGTGCGGGTCACGGAGCGTATGATTTCGAAGGCGGTGGTGACTTCGGACATCAGTCCCACTGAATGCCGGGTCGGGCTTCCGGAAGTTTGTCCTTGTTCTTCTTGGCCCACTCGAATTTCTTGTTGAGCAGGTCCAGGCGGGAATCTTCCTGGCGCTTGGCTTCGGCGAACTTGTCCGCGAGATCGCGGGAACGGTGCTTGTCGTTGGCGAGAAAATCCTGGAGGCTGGGGGGCGCTTCTTTATGGGGTGTGGCTTGAAGCACCCCGCCCGTTTCGGGGTCTATGACCAGCTTGGCCTTGCAGCAAGGGCAGTCCAGTTTGATTTCGCGTGACGGCATGCGTAATCCCTTCTCCGCAATATAAACAGTCGCGCGTCACAGCTTCGAAATCGCCAGCTTCAGGCCGCAGCGCTCCAGCATGGGATCCCATTGCGAACGCAATTGCCGGTATTCGTCCGCATCCGCGAGAAAAGGCTCAATGCGCCATTGCTGCCGCAAGGTGATGGTTTCCGGGGTGTTTTGCTGGATGGAGAATTGCCAGCGCAGGTATTCCTCCTCCAATTCGCGGGCCAGGGAAAGCGATTTCCATCCGAAGCCCTGGGGCAGACGATAGGTCCAATTCGATTCCACCGTGACTTCATGCGGGAAGGAAATCGGCGTTCGGCGGCGGACGGCTTCCGGGAAACGGAGAAAGCTCAACTCGAGCTTGGGGAAATAGTCGAAAGCTCGGGCCCCGGCCAAATAGGGAAAGCGGCTGTGATGGCGCAGGACGATGATCAGCGGCGCATCGGGATCCTCCTCCCCGAGAATGCGGAAGCCGTCCTCGTTGAAGGCTGAATAACTCGAGGCCAGCCAGCTCAACAGGTTCTGGTGTTTGGCGGCGATGCTCCATAACGCGAGGTGTTCGCGGAATTCCCCGGCCGCCAGGCCGCGCAAAACCAGGCTGTCGCGGCCCCGGGCTATTTGTCCGCCGTCCACCGCGAGTTCATGGAAAACCTGCACCGCGTTTTCGCCCGCGGAATCCAGTTCGGGCACGGCGGCCAGGCGCGGGTTCTCGGGGTCGAGCAGCAAGGTGTTCCGGCCCTCGAGGTGCAGGGGATAGCGGCGGAAGGGCGCGTATTTCTCCGTGGCATCCAGGAAATACGGGCCCAAGCCGCGTTGGCGCGGCACGTATACGATCATATGGTTGAATTGATTGAGATGCGGCAGGCCCACGTCCCCGGCGCGGTTCAGGTTCACCAAGGCGAGATGGCTTTCGATGCCCCGCGCCCTCAGCAATTGAGCCAGGAGCAGGGCCAGGCCCTTGCAATCCCCGTATCCCTTGACGAGCACGGCCGGGGCGGAGTCGGGAATGCTGGCGTTCAAGCCGAATTCGTAATTGTCATAGCGCAGTGAGTCGCGCACATATCGGAACAGGTCGCGCACGGGATTGTCGCGTGGAGGCCCCGCGACTTCGGAGGCCCGTTCCCGCACCGCCAGGGGCGTCGCCGTCGGATCGATTCCTGCCCGGCGCAGATCGCGCAGGTAGCGCAAACCCACTTCGCGCCAGGTGGTGAAAGGCGAGGCGCTGAAGCCGCTGCCGAAATCCTCGGCATCCGGGGCGAAGCGGGAATCGGCCGGCCAGGACGGCGCGTCCATGACGAGGCTCAGGCGATTCGCCAGGGAATCGATGCGCACGTTGCCGAAGGGGATGAGTAGGAGGTTTTTCGGAGGCGTCAGGATGTCGAAGCGGCTTTGCAGCACCGGGTAGCCGCCCGCATGCTCGAAATGCACATAGGGGAATTCCGGCGTGGGCACTTGCGCTTCCTCGGTGATCAGCGCCTCGACGAACATTTTCCCCGGTCGGGGATGAAGGGCGAGATGCACCAGCAGGTTTTCCGGATGCAGGGCGGTGTTGGGATTCTGGGTGACGTAATAATCTTCCATGCGTCCCGTCGCGGCGGGATTCCAGGCGGAGTCGTAACTTCGGAGGCGATTCACGAAAAACCGCGTGGTGCTGGCGTTGAGGTCGAAGGTCAGCTCCGAAAACCGGATCAGGCGCCGGCCGTCGGGGACCAGGAAAAAAGCGTGGCGGGTTTTTTTCCAACGGCCCAGGGGCGTCCATTGATAAACCACTTGTTGCGACACCAGGGCGATGGTTTGGGATTCCAGGCGTTTTTCCCAGGCGGAGTCCGCGAGTTGCTTGCGAACCTGGGACGGATTCAAAACCGTGCGCAGCGGAGTGAGGGATGTGCGCAGGATTTGATTGCTGCGATCTCCCAACAAAGCCGCGAGCCGGGACTGCAATTCCCGGGCTTCGCGATCCCGGGGATCCAATTCCTGCGATTTGCTCACCGATTCGAGGGCTTGCCGGTACAATTTCAGGTTGAACTCGCAAGCGGCCTTCAGGAAAAAATTTTCTGCCGTGGCCGGCAAACCTTCCCCGCGCGTGCGGATGAATTCGAGCCCGTCCTCGAAGCGCTTAAGCCCGAGATAGGCCCGCAAAGTGTATTCCAAAGACTTGGCCGTGGGCGAGGAATCGGCATGGGCTTTTTCCAGCACCGCCAACGCGCTTTCATATTCCTCCAGGCCCAAATGGGTGGCGGCGAGATAAACGCCCAGCCGGAAATCGGGTTTTTCCGCGTACGGCCGCAGCAGCACGTTTTTCGACTGCACTTTCTCGCCCATGCCCCATAGCGCGTCGGAAAGATTGATCAGCCATTCGCGGTTTTCCGGCTCCTTCTCCAAGGCTTGCAGCGCCCAGTCGCGGGCTTCGGGATAGAGGCCTAGGTCTTCGTAGAATGCGCCCAGGATTCCGCAGAGCTGGCTCGACGCTTGCAACAAGGTCGGGTGGCGCAGCAGCAAATTGATCCCGCCCGAAGGCTCGCGGCGCAAGGCGTACAGCACCGCTTGGTTGGCCAGGTATTCGGGCGTGAGCGAATCCAACGCGAAGGCCTGCTGGAATCGGGCTTGCGCTTCCTTGTATGCCGAGTCCTCCAAGTTCCTGAGCCCAACTGCGTTCAACAGCAAGGCGAGAAAACGCCGCCGCGCATTCTCATGGCCGGGGCCCTCAGATGGACTTTCAGCGGCAGCTTTCCCGATCTCCGCAGATAGGCCTTCCGCATTGCACCCGAATTCTCGGGGCGAGCGGACGCCTTCGAGATGGAGATAGATCAGTTGTCCTTCCATGAGCCGGAGAAAACCGCAATGATCTTCATTTCCGGGCGCAAGGAAAACCCGGAAGCCTTCCATGCCGTAAGGGGAAAGGGAATCCACGGGATCGACTTTGAACAGATACGCCAGGGCGCTTTCGATTTCCGCCTTGCGCATTTCCCCGGGCGGAAATTCCATTTCGAACCAAATGGCTTTTTGGCGCGACTCCGGCATTTTCGCCAGGGCCAGCGCGGCCCGTCGCGCGCGCGCCGCGGAATCCGGATAAGCCCCCCAGCTTCCCGGCGCCCCCTTGAGTTTCATTCCCAACGAGGAAAATTCCGAGAAGGGGGAAAGTTTTCGCGGAGCTTCCGATCTGGAACCGTCGGGGGGGCGATGCGAGAAATGCGCGCAACCGAGCAACAGCGCGATGGCTGACCAGAATGGCGCGGAGGAGCGTGGCATGGCAGCCTTATAAGATAGGAGGGGCGGTTACCTTTTGCCCCATGCCATCCGGAATCGGTGATTTCAGCGTCACGACGGGCGTCCCCCCTGCTCCCCGCGGGGGGGCGAGTGGTACGCCCGAGCCTTCTAGTCGATTTCAATCGACGGATTCGGGTGCTGGCGGATCGTGGCGGCATTTCGTCTGCGTCGTTCCGCCGGATTTCGGCTTGGAAAAGGCCGTGCACGGCAACACCCTGGAAATGACGGCCTTTCAATCGGATTTCAGATTGAGCGTGGCCTTGGACGGATTGGAATTGCCGGACGGCATTTCCTTCGGCGCAAGCATCGCTTTCACCCTCGGGATGGAACAGGTTTCCCACCCCGAAAAAATCCTGGACGGTCAACCTTTTTTGCATGTGTTTCGTGAAGCCGTCCGGCTTTTGGATCGATGCCTGGGGAGAAAATTAAGCCGGCCGGAATTCCTGTCCGCCTTGAACCGCGTCGGACTGCCCACGGCTTGGCGGAACGAATTGGCCGATGGCGTATTCACAGCCGCTTTACCTGATATCGGCGCGCCGTTCGCCGCGGATGCGGCCGAAAAATTCATCGCGGAAGTCGGAAATTCGGGAACGGGGTTCGTGTTGAACGAGGCGGGGGCCAAAAATTTCCGCGACGGTTTGGCGGAATTGCTCGCTGATTTGGAGCACAGCGTTCTGGAGCATCCGCGCGCGCGAGGCCCTCTGG
>JBGPFT010000080.1:0-7940 GCA_041483475.1 Fibrobacteria bacterium
GACCAGAATGCGGTCGGCGTTCTTGATGGTGGAGAGGCGATGCGCCACCACGATGGTGGTGACTTCGTGCAAAACCTTGACCAAGGCCTCTTGAATTAAACTTTCGGTTTCCGTATCCACCGAAGCCGTGGCCTCGTCGAGCAATAACAGCTTGGGGCTCTGATACAAGGCGCGGGCCAAGGCCAAAAGCTGGCGCTGTCCGGCGGAAAGATTCTCGCCTCGCTGGCGTAAAGGTGTGAGATAACCCTCTGGCAAACGGGTGATGAATTTATGGGCGCGCACATGGCGACACACCTCCTCCACGCGCGCCAAATCGAAGCGGGGCGACAGGGCGATGTTGAAGGCCACGGATTCGGCGAACAGGTATACGTCTTGCGGGATCAAGGCCATGCGGCTGCGCAAGGCGGTTTCCGAATAATTCTCGATCGGATCTTCCCCGAGGAGGACGCGCCCGCGCGAGGGGAGATAGAATTTGCAGCATAGCGAAATGAGCGTGCTCTTGCCGCTGCCGGTGGCGCCCACCACGGCCACGGATTCGCCCTCCCGGATTTCGAAGGAAACGCCGCGCAGCACTTCGGGCCCAGTGGGATACGAAAAAGAAACTTGATCGAAACGCAGGCGGAACGGGGAAGGGAGATCGGCTTTCACGCCTTCCGGCAGGCCGGCTTCGGTGTCGTACAAAGTGAAAACGCGTTCGCCCGCGGCCAATGCCGATTGCAGGGCCGTCATCTTGTCGGAAATTTCCCGCAGGGGTCGGAAAAACATCCCGGTGTACCAGGAAAAGGCCACCAAGGTCCCCAGCGAAGTTTTGCCGCCGTAGAAATAATACGCACCGGCGAAATACAAAAGCACCAGCGAAATTTCCGTGAGGCCGTTGATGGTGGGGAAGTAATAGGAGTAATAACGCACGTTGTCGAACCAGGTATCCCGCGTCCCGCGATTCACCTTGTCCACGCGCGCTTCCATGTCGGAGGCGCGGCCGAATATGCGCACGACGTGGACGCCGGAAAGGCTTTCCTGCATCTGGGAATTCAACTCCGCCAGCAATCCGCGGATGAGGACGTTGCTTTCGCGCACCTTCTCGCGGAAAATGGAGGTGGCCAATATCATTCCGGGAAGCACGGCTAACGACGCCAAGGCCAGGCGCCAATCCAGGATCATCATGAACACAACCGCGTACACGATCATGAGCAAGGCCCCGGCCAATTCGATCAGCCCTTCGGTGAACATGCTGTTCAGGCTGTCCACGTCGTTTCCCAGGCGGGTCATGAGGCGGCCCACCGGAGTGCGATTGAAAAAATCCATGTGAAAGCACTGGACCTTATGGAACAGTTTCACCCGCAAGGAGTGAATGATGTCCACCCCCAGCTTTTGGCTGGCCAAGGCGCGGAGATATTCCATCACCCCGGATCCCAGGGCCAAAGCCGCGAATCCGATCAGGAAAGGCGCGATGCCATCCAGGCGTTTTTGCAGGATGGGACCGTCGATCATGCCGCGCAGCAACCGGGGTTGAAACAGCGGCAAAACTTCGGAGGTGAGCAAAAGCCCCAGTGCCGTGAAAGCCAGGCGTTTTTTATCCGCAGCCAATCCCAGGATGCGCAGCCATAGTTTGCGATCCAGGAAGGAGGTGGTTTTATCCTCGTGAAGATAGGCGTCGGCCATTACACCTTCTCCAGGCTTTCGCTCAGCCGCTGCTTTTCCCATACTCCCGCGTATGACCCGCCCAGCGCGATCAACTCCTCATGCGTTCCCTGTTCCACGATGCGGCCGTGATCGAGATAGGCGATCTGATCGCAATGCATGACGGCCGAATAGCGATGGGCCGCGATGACCAGGCAGCGATCCCGGAACAAGCCGCGCAGGTTTTGCAGCACGGCTTCCTCGGTTTCGGCGTCGAGGGCCGAAAGCGTATCGTCGAGGCATAGGATGGGAGCAGGGGAGAGCAGGGCGCGCGCCAATCCCACGCGTTGCCGTTGACCGCCACTGAGGTTGATGCCTTTCTCGCCCAGCAAGCTGGCATACCCGTCTGGAAATTGCGGCAAATCGCGGGAAAGCCCGGACCATTCGGCGGTTTTCTCCACCGTCAGCGATGCGTTTTCTTCGCCCCCGAACAGGATGTTTTCGCGGATGGTGGTGGAGAACAGAAATCCGTCTTGTGGAGCATAGCTGAAAAAACGCCGCCATTCCTCGTCCGAAACATTTTCGCGCGTCTTTCCGTTCAGGAGGAGGGAATGGGGCGGGGGAGCGTATAGTCCGCAGAGGATATGCAGCAGAGTCGTCTTGCCCGAACCTGTAGGCCCGACGATGCCGAAGGATTCGCCGGAGCGAAGGGAGAGCGAAATATTTTCCAACACGCGGGATTTCCCGTCGTAGGAAAAGTTCAGAGATTGGGTTTCGAGGGATTGGAACACCTCACCCCCCGGTGCAGGGGCGACCCGCGGGTTGCCCCCTACACCGGGGGTGGGGGGACGGCGAATTAAAAACGACCTCTCCAACCGAATCAGCCGGTCCAGCGAGACATTCGCGCGTTGCACCATGCTGGCCACCCATCCCAGGCCGATCAAGGGAAATTGCAATCGCAATAGATACAGCATGGCGGCCGAAAGCGTCCCCAAGGTGATTTCGTTCCGCACCACCATGCGTCCTCCGAGCCAGGCGGAAAGCACCACTCCGACCACGCCCAGCACGCCGATGGCGGGCCAAATGGCCGAGTTGAAGCGGGCCACTTGCAGCGAAGCCGAGCGCAATTCCTCGGACGCGGCGCGGAATTTGTCCTCGAAGGGTTCGGCCCGGCCGAAACCTTTGACCACCTGCATGCCCGACAAAGTGTCCTGCACGAACGCGTTGAGCGCGGACAGGCTTTTCTGAATGCGGCCGAAATAGGCGTACATGCGCTGCAGGAACACGTTGGCGATCACCGGCATTAGCAAAGAAGGGAGCAGGCCGATGAGCAACAATTTCGGGTGGAGCAGCCAGATGCAGGCGGCCGTGAACACCAGCAGACATCCCATGCGGGCGAGATGCAACACCACGGGGCCGACCATGTCGCGGATGCGATCCAGATCGTTGGTGGCGCGCGACATCAAATCGCCCACGGTTTGCTTATCGAAAAAAGCCTTGGGCTGCGCCATGAGTCCGGCGAACAAATCGCGGCGCAGGGAGTATTCCATTTTCCGGGAGGCTTGGATCACCCACAGCCGTTGGAAGTAAAGCAGCACCCCCGAAACCGCCGTGGCCAGGAGAATGGCGCCCAGGCATTGCGCCACGCGCGCCATCGGCTCCCCGCGTTGCAGCCGATCGAGGATCAGCTTGACCATCCAGGGGTTGATTTGATCGAGCGCGGTGGAGGCCACGACGAAAATCCAACCCCAGAGGATGGGGCCGCGATGCTCCAGCAGGTAAGGGCGCAAATAACGCCAGCGGGTGCCGAAAGTCGATTTCTCGGCGGAGGGGGCGGGCTTCAATGGATTTCAGCGATGGAAATCGAAAAGATGCGGGTCTCGGCAAAGATCGATCACGTCCTGATGCAATCCCAGGGCGATGCGGAGATTGAACACGTCATCCTTGTCGACGGGGATTTCACGATCAGGACGGCCCTTCA
Organism: Fibrobacteria bacterium; assembly: GCA_041483475.1. GTDB lineage: Bacteria > Fibrobacterota > Fibrobacteria > UBA11236 > UBA11236 > UBA11236. Next base: position 3,602 of record JBGPFT010000080.1, read on the forward strand.
GGAAAGGGATCCTTTCGCTGACAGTCGATGGCTTCATGGAGGCGCTGCGCATGACCCGTGGTCTCCATTCGGCGGCCCATCCGGCCGCCCTCCTTCGGTAATTTACCTCTTTGCTAGTATTCCGCCCCCTTTGGGATGTCGTCCAATGGTAGGACTCCAGATTCTGAATCTGGCTATCGAGGTTCGAATCCTTGCATCCCAACCACTTGGATACACTTTCGCTGCGATCGATGGCGTCCTCACGCAAGGATGAAAGGCATCTTTCCAGGGTTCTTCGGAATTCATTTCCAGACGTAAATGTCGTATAAGATATATTATGTAAAGTCAAGAATAACCAGGATTCCAGCCCGGGTTCTTTTTTCGGGAATTCTCTTTTCCCAATCAATCGCCGCTTTGAGGTGACCCATCCCCGTTTTTCTCCCCTACGCGGAAACGCATTTCAAATTCCGGCTGCCCTGGTCTCCGCTGCATAAGCGTTGGCCGGAAATATTCCTGGACGCTCCGCATCAGATCCTGCCCGGCAAGTCCCCGGAGATTTTCCTGCTGGTGAAGGACGCGGACCTTTATCCGGTAATCATTCGTTCCTTGCGGTTGAACGTCCAGGATTCCACCGGCCGGGTCTCCAGCCGGGAATTCACGCTGGATTGGAAATGCGATCAAAACCTGCTGCATCGGAGTTTTTCTCCGCTCGGCGACAAAATAAAGGGTTTGGTGCGCGTCGATGGCTGGATCATCGTGGAAAATCCGAGGGGAAAGTCCGTCCAGATCTTAAACCATAATTTTCCCGGCCTCGCGCCGCAACCCTTGGAAATCCGTGTGCTGGAGCATTCTCTTCCCTATCCGACGGGTTGGCAAGCCGGTGAAATGCATTGCCACAGCGAATTCTCCTCGGATCCGGTTGAATTCGGGGCGCCTCTGGAATTGATGCAAAAAACCGCGGACTCCGTCGGACTGGATTTTGTGCTGTGCACCGATCACTCCTATGATTTCCATTATCGCCGGGAACGGTACCTGGAGTCCTGCGACCCGGAGGAAAATTTCCAGGACTATCGGAAACACGTAAACTCCCTGAACGCCGCCCACCCTTCTCTGCCTACTATGGTGGCCGGCGAGGAGGTTTCTTGCGGCAATCATCGCGGGGAAAACGTGCATCTCCTGGTGTTCGGACCCGATCATTTTCTTCCCGGCCTGGGAGACGGCGGCCGTCGCGGTTTCAACAACCGCCCGGATTTTCCCTTGGGGGAAATTCTCGATCGCATCGCGGGGATTCCGACCTTCGCCGCCCACCCCAAGGCGAAAATCGGATGGCTGGAGCGCAAGGTTTTCCGGCGCGGGCAATGGCATGACGCGGATGTGGTTCCCCAGCGGCCGGCTTCGGGCCGGGAGCATTCCATCCGCGGGGTGCAATTCTGGAACGGGCATTTGGAATCCGACTATCGCGAGGGAAAATCCTTTTGGATACGACAATTGCTTTCCGGGAATCGCCTCCTCCCCATCGCCGCCAACGATGCCCATGGGGACTTCAACCGGAACATCGGGGTGAAACTTCCCCTGTTTTCCCTGTATCAAAGCCGCAATCACGTATTCGGCAAGGTGCGCACCGTAATACCCAGCGAAAGCCGGGAAACCGGTACGCTGCGCAATGCCTTCCTCGGAGATCGCTGCATCTGCACCGATGGACCGTTTCTGGAAATCGCCCGAGAAGGTTCCGCCATCCGGGTTCGAGCGAAAAGCAGCGGGGATTTTGGAGGCTTGAATTCACTCGCCCTCTACGGAGGGCGCGCCGGGGAAAATTCGGAAAGCATGCTGAAGGATTTTTCCTTAAACGGGGCCATGGAGTGCGAGGAGGTCTTCCCCGCTCCAAACCTCAGCTATGCCCGGGCTGAAGTTTCCACCCGGAACGGGCGTCAAGCCCTGACCTCAGCGGTGTTTTTGGATTAAACGTTGAATTAAAACTTTTCCATGCCTTCCCAAGTCAACGGAGTATGGCGGCTGGTTCCGGGGACGGCGGCGGATTTCGGGACGGTGATGAAGCCGGGAGGCGGAAGGAAATGCCCATGATCCTTCACGGTATCGAAAGCCGCCTGCAACTGAGCCGTCGAAAAAGCACCGGGCCGATCGCATAGGGTTTGCAACAAGGTGTCAGCCGGCAAGCCGGCGAGCCCGGTAAGCACGGCGGCGAACTGGGCACGCGTGAACGCGGTTCGTCCGGTTTGGAAAAGCATCCTCTCCGCCTCGAACAGATCATGGTCCCCATGTTCCGCCAGCCAGGCGTCGATAATCATGGCGGCCTGCGCCCCCTTGCCGTAAAGAAGCGAGTAGAAATCCAACGGAGGATTATCCCGATAGGCGCTGTCCAAGGGATAAAAAAAGCGATCGCGCACGCCGGGGTCGGCGAGGGCGTATTGGAGGATGGACGGGACGGTGTCGCGCGTCTGGATTAAATATCCCCAGACGGCCGAGTCGGTGTTATAGCCGGCCTGAACCGAAAGCAGCTTGCCGAAATAATTCGTCACCCCTTCCTTCCACCAGGGATCCTCCAGTTCGCCTTGCATCACGCCGACGAAAGCATGGGTCAATTCATGCAGATGGGCTTCGGCATCGGACGCCGCATTTTGCTTGAACCAGTACCCGGCCACCCCTTCCAACCCGTAAAAGACGGGGTTGGTGCCGATAGCCAGCCTCTCCCAGGGTAAGGGAAGCAAACGGGCCTCCAATAGTGGAATCCAAAGCCGAAGTTTGTCGGCCAAGGCCGGAAGGCTCAACGTGTCGTAGGGCGAAGTGGTGTACAGGGTGACGCGATGGGATCCCAGCGGAAACTCCAAAGTTCGCAGCGGATTGATGGCGCCTCGGAGGAACATCAGTTGATAATTGAATCGCGGCTTCATGGCCAAGGCCCCGGCGGAAGTAATTCCGTTTTCCAAGACCCAGTCAAATTGCAACGACAGCGGATTCCGCCATTGTTCGGCCAGGGAATTTCCGGCAGCGGGGAGGATGAAAAGCGTGCTGCCGTCGATCATCTGCAAGTCGGGTCCCAAACCCGGCATGGGCGGGCCGAAGCGTCCCGAATCGGACGGATCCAGGTCCACGGAATACCGGAGTTTCTCCGTTCCCGGCGGAAATGAAATCCATGTCCCTCCGCCCTGGGTGAAAGGCGGGATCGCCGTTTGCGCGGCCACGGCCTGGCCGCCGTGATCTTCCGCCAGGATTCGCGCCGGATCCACGCCGGGCACCGGCATGCGCGGGTTGTCGGCATAGTAGGGAGGCAATTGAAACCGGATGGATTCTTCCGCAGGCCAGCGCAAGATATTCACGAACACCGAGCACCGCTCTCCCCCGCTGCGGGAAACCTTGGCCGTATAGGCCAGGCTTTTCACCGGCGGTTCCGGTCCGGTTTCGAATACGCAGGCACCGAGACTGAGCGCGGCCAGGAATTCCGGGAACGCAAGCCGTGGAAAACGATTCATCTCTTCATCCATGCGATGCATTGCTCCAGGCTTCGCCGCATTTCCGCGGCCGGCAAATGCAGGCGGCGTCCATGTCCCGGCAAAACCCACTGGAAAGAATAATCCAACAATCTTTCCATCGACTCGCTTTGCGTCCGCCAGGAATGCCAGCAGGCGTCGCGGAAGGCGTAAAGATGCCCCCGCCGCGTGGAATAGGCCAAATGATCGCCCGTGAAGAGGTATTGGTCCCGATATAACAGGCAACAACTGCCGCGCGTATGCCCCGGCACGGGGATGACGAGAAGTTTTTCCGATATGGCGAAAGGTTCCGCATCCCGGAGGACTTGCTCCGCATCCCTCAAGGTGTGTTCATCGCCTTCGTGTATCCAGCGTTCACAGCCGAAACGTTCATGATACGCGGCGTGATCCGCCACGTCGTCGCCATGGGTCAGGAACATCTTCCTGACTCCGCCCAAGGCTTCCAATTTTTTCATCAAGGGAGCGGCTTCCCGGGGGCAATCCACCAAAACTTTTTCCTTCGGCAGGTAATAGGCCGCCGCCCCGAAACTTTTCTCGCTGTGGTAGCCGCAATACAGAACGTCTCCGTCCGGATCCACGGGAATGGGAAATTCCGCCCGCACCTTGCCCAGATCCGGATCCGCCGGTTCCACCCCGATGGACGCCGTGGGACAAGCCGCCAATGCCAGGAGGGCGGAATGCCTTTGCTCCGAAGTGCGGGGTTGCGCCTGCACGGCGCTTTGATCGCCGACTTGGGCGAACACCTCCGGTGCCAGCCAGCGGCAGGTATCGCAGTCGATGCAGGTGTCGTCCACGTAGAAATCTCCCGGGATATTTTCCGCCCGGCGACGATGGGGGTGGGCCATGGGGATAAA
>JBGPFT010000081.1:0-7910 GCA_041483475.1 Fibrobacteria bacterium
AAGGCACGAGGACACGATCCGCCTTGGTGGCTGCATAATCCTCCCGCACCTTGGCGTAGCGATTCTGTATCTCGGCCATGAATTTCGGGCGCGAATCCGGATTCAACAATCTGCTCACCGTCGGTACGCTGCGGGAAGCGTCCAGCACATGCACTACGGGTTGCGAATACCCCAAGGCGATTTTCACTGCGGTATGCGCCACCGAAGTGGTGGCCCCGCCGATGAGCAACGGAATTTTAAACCCCTCGCGCTCCATCTCTTTGGCCACGTGTACCATCTCGTCCAGCGACGGTGTGATCAGGCCGGACAGGCCGATAATATCCGCTTTTTCTTTTTTCGCGGCCTCGAGAATGACATTGCAGGGCACCATCACCCCGAGATCCACGATGCGATAATTGTTGCAAGCCAAAACCACGCCCACGATGTTCTTGCCGATATCATGCACGTCGCCCTTCACTGTGGCCATAACCACGGTTCCGGCCTCGCGGCTGCCGGGATTCTTGGCCTTCTCCGCCTCGATATAGGGTAACAGCACGGCTACGCCTTTTTTCATCACGCGCGCGCTTTTCACCACCTGGGGCAGGAACATCTGTCCCGACCCGAACAAATCGCCCACCACGCTCATCCCCGCCATCAGCGGACCTTCGATCACTTCCAGGGGCGTGGGGTATTTGAGGCGCGCCTCTTCCACATCGGCTTCGATATGGTCGAGAATGCCTTTCACCAAAGCGTGGGTGAGCCGAGCTTCCACCGGTTCCTTGCGCCAGGCCTCTTCTTCGGCGACGGTTCTTTCCTTCCCGGAGTTTTTAATGGACTCGGCGAAGTTGACCAGGCGTTCCGTGGCGTCCGGACGCCGGTTCAGCAACACGTCCTCAACGCGCTCAAGTAAATCTTTCGGGATTTCCTCGTACACGCCCAACATGCCCGCGTTCACGATGCCCATGTCCAGGCCCGCACGCACCGCGTGGTACAGGAAGGCCGAATGCATGGCCTCGCGCACGGGATGGTTGCCGCGGAAGGAGAAGGAGATATTGCTGATGCCGCCGCTGACGCGGGCATGGGGAAGATTCTGCTTGATCCAACGCGTGGCCTCGATGAAATCCACGGCGTAATTGTTGTGCTCCTCCAGGCCCGTGGCCACGGTGAGAACATTGGGATCGAAGATGATGTCCTCGGGCGGAAATCCAACCTCTTTCACTAAAATATCGTAGCTGCGTTGACAGATTTCCTTGCGCCGGGCCAAGGAGTCGGCCTGGCCTTTTTCGTCGAAGGCCATCACCACCACGGCCGCGCCATAACGGCGGATACGCCGGGCCTTTTCCTTGAAAGCCTCATCGCCTTCTTTCAACGAGATTGAATTCACCACGCCCTTACCCTGCAAGGCTTGCAGGCCTTTTTCCAGCACCGTCCATTTCGAAGAATCCACCATCACCGGGGCCCTGGCGATGTCGGGCTCCACGGCCACAAGATTCAGGAACTTGGCCATGGCGGCTTCGGAATCGAGCATGCCCTCGTCCATGTTCACGTCGAATACCGCGGCGCCGTTCTCCACCTGTTGCCGCGCGATGGAAAGCCCGGCTTCATAGTCCCCCGCCAAAATGGCTTTGGAAAACTTGGGGCTGCCGGTGATGTTCGTGCGTTCGCCGATATTCAAAAAATTGGTGTCTTTATGCACCACCATGGGGTCGAGTCCGGAAAGGCGCAAGGTGGGATCTATCCGCGGGGCTTTCCGGGGAGCGATGGCTTTCACCGCCTCCGCGATGGCACGGATATGCTCGGGCGTGGTGCCGCAGCATCCGCCCACGATATTGAGAAAACCGCTTTCCGCGAATTCTTTCAAAAGCCCCGCCATATATTCCGCCGTATGATCGTAGCCGCCGAAAGCATTGGGCAATCCGGCGTTGGGATGGCAGGAGACGTGGCAGACAGCGTTATTCGCGAGTTCCTCCACATAGGGGCGCATCATTTCTGCCCCCAAGGCGCAATTCACGCCCACGGAAAGAATGTCAGCGTGGGAAATGGAAATCCAGAAAGCTTCGGTACCTTGCCCCGATAAATTTCGTCCCGCCTTGTCGATGATGGTCACCGAAACCATAATGGGCACGCGGCGATCCAGGGTCTGAAACACATCCTCGATGGCGAACAGCGCGGCTTTGCAATTGAGGGTGTCGAAAACGGTTTCGACCAAAAGCAAATCCGATCCGCCTTCAAGCAAGCCTTCGACCTGTTCCTTGTAGGCGGCCACGAGTTGTTCCCAGGTGATGGCCCGGAAACCCGGATCGTTCACGTCGGGGGACATTCCTAACGATCGATTAGTAGGGCCTATGGATCCGGCCACGAAGCGGGGCTTGCTTGGATCCTTCCGAGTAAATTCATCGGCGGCTTTTTTCGCCAACCTTGCAGCCTCCACGTTCAATTCCCGAGCCATTGACTCCATCCCATAATCGGCCATGGAAATGACATTGCTGTTGAAAGTGTTGGTCTCCAAAATATCCGCACCGGCTTCGAGATAAGCGCGATGGATTCCCCCGATGATGTCGGGCCGGGTCAAAACCAACAAATCATTGTTGCCCTTTACGTCCTTGGGCCAATCCTTAAACCGCTCTCCCCTGAAATCCTTTTCTTCCAGCTTATGGGGTTGAATCATGGTGCCCGTGGCACCGTCCAGGATGAGGATGCGCTTCGCCAAAAGGTCGTGGATGGGATGCTTCATTTCTCCCCCACGGCCAGCACGCCTTCGAGATCCGGATATTCCGGCGAAGGTTCGGTGATCTTGAAACGGATAACCCGGAAACCGGCTTCCACCAGCCAGCCCCGCAAATCGGATTCGGAAAATCCCAGCCAAAAATCGGAGAATTTGCTGCGCAGCCAGTCCTCCTCATGCGCCAACAAATCAAGAATCAAAATCCGACCTCCGGGAACGCATAGGCGATGTGCTTCGCGCAGAACGTCGCGAGGATTGGCCGCATGGTGCAACGATTGCGACAAAAGCGCGACGTCAAATGACGCGTCCGGAAGATTCGTTAATTCCATGGACCCGACGCGAAATTCCAGGAATCCCGCCTTGATCCCGGCAGCGGCTTTTTTCGCCAGCTTAATTTGCTCTTCGCTGTTGTCCAGCCCCGTGACGCGATGCCCGGCTTCGGCGAAAAGGCGCGACAAGCGTCCGCTGCCACAGCCCAGATCCACGATGCGCTTCCCGGTTCCGGGAGATAGGTGGATGAGGCCAAGTGCCAAGGCCTGCCAGGTTTGGCCGGGCGAAGTCATATTCTGGACTGCCTGGCGGTTGAAAAAGGCGCGCGAAGCCCCCTCGCGCTCCGACAGGATTTTTTCCAGATGCCGTTTGTCGCGAGCCAGCCAGCGCGCCGAGGCCGCCTGATCCACGGCGGCGTTCGCCAATTTCACCTTGGGGGAGTTCGCATCCGGTTGGATGCGGTAATACACCTTCTGGCCTTCCTTGCGGCTGGCCAAAATTCCCTGTTCCTTGAGCTGCGCCAATTGCGAAGAAAGCGTGCTTTGACCCATGCCCAGGATTTTCTGGATCTCGCCCACGGCCAATTCATTTCCGCGCAGCAAAGCCAACAGGCGCAAGCGGGTTTCATCGCCCAGCAGCTTATAGGTGGCGGTAAGCTCTTCGATGTCCAGGGATTGGGGCATGACTATATTATATCAATATATCGCGATATAAAGATATAATATTAGGCTTTTTCCCAGGGGGGGTCAAAACGGATTGGGCTCCCCGTCGGATTCCCAGGGAATTCTCCTTCTCTAAACACGATCTGTCCTCGCACCAAGGTCATCACCGGCCACCCCTTAATAACCCGCCCGTCATACGGGCTCCAATTCACCTTGGTGTGAAGCTTCCCGTTCTCCACCTTGCGGACGGCTTTCATGTCCACCAAGACGAAGTCCGCATCACACCCAACTTCGATTTTTCCTTTTCCGACCATGCCGTAGAGCCGCGCCGGAGCTTCGCACATCCATTTGGCGAGATCGGATAGAGTGCACAAGCCTTGATTCACCCGATCCAACATCACCGGAAGCAAAGTTTCCACGCCGGGCATTCCGGAAGGGGTTTCCGGATAAGGTTGGGCTTTTTCTTCCTTCGTATGCGGGGAATGATCCGTGGCCATGCAATCGATGACGCCGCGCTTGAGACCGTCCCACAATGCGATTCCATGGCGGGCTTCCCGGATGGGAGGATTCATTTGCGCAAAGGCGCCCAGGGTTTCGTAGACCTCGGGAGCCTGGAACAGAAAATGCTGGGGGCATACTTCGGAGGAGACAAGTCCGGTTTCCTTTTCTTTTTCCAGGAATCGGACCTCCTCCTCGGTGGTGAGGTGGAGCACGTGCAGGCGTCGATGATATTTCTTGGCCAGTTCCACGGCCAAGCGCGTGGCCTTCAGCGCGGCTTCGGGGGAGCGAATATTCGGATGGTCGCTTAGCTTGGCTTTGCTTCCCAAAGCGGTGCGATTGGCGTTGATGATGTCGTCATCTTCGGCATGCACCGCGATCAATTTCTTCCCCGAGGCGAAAATACGCTCGATGTCCTCGCGGCGATTCACCAGCAAGGTTCCGGTGGAAGAACCCATGAAGATCTTGATGCCGCAGGCTTCCTTCGCCTGAAGCAATTCGTCCAAGTTATCCGGCGTGGCGCCGATGAAAAAGCCGAAGTCCACGCGGCATTTGGTGGCGGCCAATGCCAATTTTTCCCGAAGCCCCTGCGAGGTGACGCAGGGCGGCTTGGTATTGGGCATGTCAAGAAAGGAGGTGACTCCGCCTGCGGCCGCCGCCTTGGATCCGGATTCCAAATCCTCTTCCCAGGTCATGCCCGGTTCGCGGAAATGCACTTGGGGGTCGATGACGCCGGGCATCAGCACTAATCCATTGGCGTCCAGCGTTTCGGCGGCGGAACCGGACGGGATTCCGGATTCGACCCGGGCGATGCGCCCGTTTTCGACCAGGACATCGGCCCGCGATACGCCGGCGGAGGATACCACCTCGGCGCCGCAGATCAATAAAGATGGCATGAATGCAAAGCTAATACGCGCTTTGCGTCAACGAAGATCCTTGCCCTTTTTCTCCTTGTCCTTCTCATCTTCCTCGTGAAAATCGCGCAAGGAGGTTTTCATTTCGAATTCCTCCCGATCGACGTTCTGCATGAAGAAAGGATCGCTGGAGAAATCCCTCACGAGCAGAAAGCCTTCGTAATCCTCAAGACCGGGCGCCAGGATGTAAATGGCGGGCATTTCCGATTTCCCGAAAACGTCGATGTTTTCGAGGAGATGCTTGCGCAATTTCGGGTCCTTGATCTTGTCCGAAACGGAAGGACTGGGGGCGGTTTCTTCCTTGGCCGGTTCCACTTCGGCGGCCGGAGTGTCCGCCAAGGCCAGCCTGTCCCCGGCCCCTGTCGGGGAGGAAATCAAGGCGGCCAGCACGCCGCTCATCCACCACGGGATTTTTCGCATTCCGTTCTCCGTCTCTCCGAGTAACAATACTATAGACCGGGGTTTTCGTATTGTCAATTAACGATCAAATGGTCCCAGCGCAAATCCGCCTGGGCGGGACCGGGCTGCGGCCAAAGCCCCAATTGCAGTCTTTTTTGCGCGGCGGCCGCCATCATCGCTCCGTTGTCCCCGCAAAACCGGGGTTCCGGAAGGATGAGTTGGAATCCCTCCCTGCTGGCGGCCTGCGCCAAACGCTTGCGCAACCGGGCGTTGGCGGCCACGCCTCCGGCCGTCACCAGGCGGTTTTCCCCCGAAGCTTCCAGCGCCCATACGGCCTTGGCCACAAGCACATCGACGATCGCGGATTCCACCGATGCGCAAAAATCGGCGCGATGGAGCTCGACTTCGCTCGCCCCCCTTTTTTCCGCTTCGCGCAGGACGGCGGTTTTGAGGCCGCTGAAGGAGAATTCCAAATTGCCGCGCCCCATCAGGGAACGCGGGAAGCTCAGAAAATCGCGGCGCCCCGCGCTTGCCAGGCCGGCCACCTCCGGGCCGGCCGGATATCCCAGACCGAGAATTTTTCCGCATTTGTCGAAAGCCTCGCCCGCCGCGTCGTCGCGGGTTTTCCCCAGCACCCGAAAGCGCAAGCCCTCGCCCACATGCACCAATTCCGTATGTCCGCCCGAAACCAACAACAGAACGAAGGGCGGCTCCAATTTGGGATCCGCCAAATAAGCCGAGGCCAAATGCCCTTCGAGATGGTTGAGTCCCATGGCCGGCTTGCCCAAGGCGCAGGCCAAGCCTTGCGCACAGGAGGCTCCCACCAGCAAGGGGCCGAGCAGGCCGGGGCCGCGGGTATAGGCGATGACATCGACATCGGATGCGGAAAGACGGGCCTCCTCCAAAGCCGCCTGGATAACCGCGCCTATTTTCTCCAAATGCGCGCGCGCGGCCATTTCTGGAACCACTCCCCCGAAACGGGCATGGCCCGCCTGGCTGTAGAGGCATTGGCCCAATACGCGGAATTCCCCGTCGACCAGGCCGCAACCGGTTTCATCGCAGGAAGTTTCTATCCCCAGGGCAATCACAGTCCGGAAAGAAGCAAATCCGGAAGGCGGAATCAACCCTTATATATTTACCCCTCCCGGCCCAAACCGGAAACACCATGAATTCCTCCCCTTTCAACAAGCAGGAATTGGCCGCGGCTTTCGACGCGCTTTCCCAACAGCGGAAAATGCTGTTGGAGGTGATGCTGCTGAATCCCAAAAGCCTGAAGGCGGAAGGCCGCGGTTTCTTCAACGACGTGGATTTCCTCTGTGATGCGGTGAGCCCGCAACTGGGGCGCTTCAACTTCGCGCTCAGCCCCTTCGCCTACGCATCGGATCAATCCCCTTCGCGGAGCAGCTATAACCAATTCGACCGCGCGCTGAGCGACGCCGCCGTGCAGGAAAAGGGCCGACCCCATTCCCTGACGCTGTGGTTTCAATTCAAGCCCGAGGTTCTGCGGGAAATGGCCGCGGCTTCCGATCCCCAGCAAGGCGTGATGCAAATCGCCTATGAGGTCAGCGGCGTCCTGAACCGGATGCATCTCAACACCTTCGCCCTCGAATTCAACCCCATGGCCTTCACCGTGCGCTTCATGCCGAAACTGCTGCAAACGCAGGAAATCCGCAAGCCGCAATTCCTGAAATGGACGCAAAGTCTCCTGGAGCGCGTGAACAAGGAAATGACCCCATCGGAGCATAAAAGATTCGCCTTGGGCGCCGCCGTTCTGGGCCAGGGACAGGATCCCGTTCCCGGCCTGCCGGGGCTTTTCGGGGACGACAAGGATTTGGTGACGGTATGGAGCCTGTCCCCGCCCCGGTTCACCGAGGAACCCTTTTTCGCCGATCTTCTGGAAGAAAGCCTGACCGGAAAAAAATCCGCCAAGATGGACGTTTACGCCCCTTCCAACCTCCAGGGGCTGAGCCAATCCTGGGACGATGGGGAGGGGGGCGATGAAAACGCTATGCCGGAAACGGGCTCGGTCCGCGCGCAACCTGCGGACCGCCATGAACCGGAATCGGGCGCTTCCAGCGGCTTCGCCGACCGCAAGCAAAAGGAAGAGGTGGATCAACTCGGGGCTTTCCTGAAAACCGCTACCGCCGCGACCTGGACCTGGCCATTGTACAGCCAGGCTTTCACGCGTCTGTACCGCGGCCTGCAATGCGGTCAAGTGCTGCTGTTGCAGGCCGATCCTTTTTCCGGTTCCCTGGCTTTCGATTTCCTGATGCAAAGCGCCGAGCCCCTGGCCAAGGAGGGAAAAGGGCAAATCCTGATCTTCACCAAGAAAAAATCTTCGGGGGATTTGGCCCTGGGAACTTTGGCGCGCCACCATCACAGCCATCCTTTGGCGCAAAACACATCGCAAACCAGCCCCGCAGACTGGGCGAAATCCTATGCGTCGATGTTCGCCAATCCGCC
>JBGPFT010000082.1:0-7901 GCA_041483475.1 Fibrobacteria bacterium
AAACTACGGCGCAGGCGGAATGCGGGGCTCTTTGGAGCTCTCCAAAATCAATGTGCCTGCCTTGCGCGGAAACATGGAAATCGACGCCGTGACCCTGACCGGGCACGGGGATTCGTTGGGCATTGAGGCCCGTACCTCGTCGGCGCGGCATGTGATTTTGTCTGATACCCTGCAGGCGGAACTGACGGGGCTGCGCGCCGAGATTCCGCGATTGGAAGCGCGGATCCGCAGCGGCGGGTTTTCGATTCGACTGATCGGAGAGTTACCCCAATGGAAAAGTTTGCGAGGTCATGTCGACGCTGAGGGCAGCGTTCCGCTAGGGGGCGCTACGGGCAGACTCGACCAGGTCGGACTGGCGGGTGATCTCTCGGTGCCCTTCGTTCGCGACTGGGTCCGGGAACTGCGCTTCACGACGAATCTTTTTCGGCTCAACTATTCCACCGCCCTCGATACGCAATGGGTTTCCGGCACCCTCGCCTGCGCGGGAGGGGTACTCAGGGCGCCGGATTTGCAGGTGCGTCATTCGCAGGGCGGGGGAATCAGCGCCCAAGTCGAAGCCGGGATATTCCCTCCCTCGTTGCGTGCGGAATTCGCCGGCCCGGATCTGACCGTGGCCCTTTCCGGGCTTTGGTTCCAGACCGAGGGCGTGGCCGGACGCCTGCGATGGGAGAAGGGAAAGCCGTCGGTCTTCGCCATCGAGGCGCAATCGGGAAGTTTTCGGATGCCCGGTGCGACTTTCGGCGTGGAGGGGGGCTTTGAGCGCCTGAGGCTGGAAGGCGCGCTTCCTCCCCGCGGTTCCGATATCCTGCCCAAGGTCTCGGTGCGCGGACGGATCCGCGACTTTCTGTTTCGTTATAAGATCGGTTTTCAGGATGTGCAGGCTTTCTTCCGATCCTTCAAGCGCAGGAAGAGCGCCGCGCCGTCCGCCGTCCGCCGCTCCCGGCCCTGGGACATCGATGTGGAATTGGAAGCGGTGGGAGCGCGCAACCGTGTCGACACCGACATCCTGCGCCTCGCCTTCGTCGGTGATTTATCCGTGAAGGGCGTGTATCCCTACACTTTGTTCCGCGGCAAGCTTTCGGGGTTGCAGGGGGAGATCGGCCAGCCGAGCCAGGCCTACGACGTGCGGGATTTCGAGGTGAAATGGGAGAACTCCACCCTGGAGGAAGGGACGGTGTATGTCGAAGGCGCGCGCAAGCTCAAGATCAATTGCAAACCCGATACGAAGCAGCTTTGCGCCATCTCCATCAAACTCGACGGCCGGCTCGACGAGATGAATTTCGGTTACGACACCGACTGCGGCCAAAACGCGGGCGAACCCATCCCTCCCATCCTGCTCATCCGGGCCGTGACGCAGGGGTGTTATCCGGATGCGCAAGAGGCCGGGGACGTGAAATACGGCGAGATGGCCCTGAACATGCTGGAGCCCAGCATCAACCAGCGCCTTTCCCGGGTGGGCTCGAAATTTTCCGGCGGGTTCATCAAATCCACCCAGGTCAGCGGATTGGGCGCGCTGATGGGTGATACCTCGAGCATGGAATCCGTGGCCTTGGAAGTGGAAAGCAAGGAGAAATACCGGCTCAGCCTGAAAGGGCGCGCCGGGTATTTTCCCGAAAAAAAACTGCCCAATCCCTGGGAATACCGGCTGGCGGTTGAGTACCGCCCCCCCTTGGAAAAATGGGTGTCCGACAGCGCATGGCAGGCGCGTTTTCAGAATCGTTTTTTTCTTGAAACCGCCGTGGAAACCCGGCCCCCGGAAGAGCAGAATCTGGACGCGGAGCGCCAAGTGCGCAAACAGGTCGGCTTGCGCTACCGTTATCGTTTCTGGGACTTGTGGTGAAGGAGAACAACTTGTTCCGGCCCGGCGCCGCTTTGTGTCTCGTATCCTTGTTCCTGGAGGCCGCGGCCGCTTTCGGGGCCCGGCGCCCTGACATGCGCGTGGAGGGGCATCACGCCTTCAGCGCCCGCCACGTCGTTTCGTTGCTGGCTTTGCCGGATGCACGTTTGGAGTGGCGGGCCGGGGATTGGCAATCCTGGGCCGAAGATGCAGGTTCCCTGCTGGTCGACGCCTACCGCGATCAAGGGTATTTCGAAGCCCGCGCCGCCGTCCATCTCCCGTCCGCGGACACGCTGGAGGGGGATTTCCCCGTCAAGATCCTGGTACGGGTTGACGAGGGCCCGCGCTACCGCTTCGGGCGGGTGGAACTCCGGATTTCCCCGGGCGCTTTCCCCGCCTATGCCGTGGGAAATTTGCGTTGCCGTCCCGGCCGCACTTTCGACCAGCCCCTGCTTTTCCGGGATCGCCGGGATTTGCTGAAATTCTACGGCAACGCCGGCTTCCTCAAGGCGCAAGCCGCGGAATCGCTTTTCTACGACACGGCGGGTAAAACCGTGGGAGTGGAATTTCACGTGGCGCCGGGCCAGGCGCTGGTACTCGATACCTTGTTGTTGCGCTTGCAGCGCGAGGGGGACACATCGGGCCGCGAAGGGAAAACCCGATCCGACCTGCTGCGGGGGCTTTTCCCCGCCGCGCGCGGCGATACGCTTTCCCTGAAGGATGTCAGCGCCTTCGAACGCAAGCTCAAGTCCACCCGCGCTTACAACTACGTGCGCATCCGCGACAGCCTCGAAGAGACGGGAGGGCGCAGCGCCCTGGTGCTGAACGCCGAGGAGCGGGTGCCGGGGGAAATCGATCTTTCGGGCTTTTGGGAGAACCTGTACGGTTTCGGCGGGGCTTTGAACTGGTCCCATGGAAACTTGGGTGGGAGACTGCATGAGGGCCGAATCGGGTTCACCTTCGCCCAGCGCAAGCAATCGCTTTTATTGGGATACGCCTCGCCGCTTTTGTTCGGCACCTTCCTTCGTTTCGACAACGATTTCGTCGTCAACTGGTATCAGGATGAAACATTGGTCCGGGATTTGGGTTGGTTCCAGGGGAATTTCGACGTGTCCAACCAGAGCAAGCTTTCGCGGCAACTGTTGCCTTGGATGCGTTTCGTCAGCGGCGCCGAGCTTTTGGGCAGCAGCAAAAAAATCGATTCGGTAAGCCGTCTGCGCGATTTCAACCTCAACTACCTGAATTCCCTTTTTCTCCATCGGCTCGACGACGTGGTCAACCCCTCGCGTGGCGCGCGTCTGGCGCTGACCTGGGGCAACGGCGGACCGCTTTTTCGCAAGGAGAAGATCAGCGTATTCCAACGCCGCCACAATTGGTTGGAGGCCGAAGGTGCCGGTTATTTTCCCTTCGGCAATTGGCTGGTGCTGGCATTGCGACTGGACGGGGGCCGGTTCTTCAGCGCTGGCGGCATCAATTCCGAGCGTTTTTTTCTTGGCGGCCCGCGCAGCGTTCGCAGTCAGGATTGGCGCCGGGTGAGACCGGCCATTGACACCTCCTCCGGCTGCTCCGAGGAATGCATCGAGCCTGCTTATGTCCTGGGTTCGGCTGAATTGCGCCTGCAACCCTTCCAACCTTCCTGGATTTCAGCGGATGGAAAACTCCGCCATCTGCTGGGCCTCCAATTCGTTCCCTTCGTCGATTACGGGAATGTCTGGGAAGTGGGGAAAACCCTGACCCCGTCCGGGCGAGGGCGGGCGGTAGGGGTGGGGCTTCGATACGTCTTCCTGGCGCTTTTCAATATCCGTGCGGATTATGCGCAGGATCCGCGCCGTTCCGGGCCGTCCGCCCACCGTTGGATTCTGGATTTGGCTCAGGCCTTTTGAGCCCGGCACCTGCGGATTTTCCGTTGTATATTACGATTCGTCGCAAACGGGACATTGAGCGTCCACGGAGGGAATTATGACTAGGAACACTGTGGGCGGATGGACGGTTTCCCTCTCGTTGGGGCTTTTCACCGGTTCGTGGGCGGATTCGACTCCCGTTCCCGCAGGGGATTCGTCCGGCGCCGCCGGAGATTCGGTGCCACCGAGAGGGGGGCAGGGCACTCTTAAAATCGTTACCACTCCCGAAAAGGCTGTGGCTTACATGGGCGGCGTTAAACTGGGTTTAACCCCCATCGACACGTCCTTCGAAAGCGGTCGGAACACGCTTACAATCCTGTTGAACGGTGAAGAACTGGTGCATGAACGCGTGAACATTTGGCCCAATAAGACCACCACCATTGAAAAACAGCTCCTGATGCCGTATGGCGGCGTGGCCATCCGCACTGTTCCCGGCTGCTATTGCCGGGTCATCATTGATGGGGAAGAAGTTGGGACCACCAAGGGCGGTCCTCTTACCATCAATCGCCTGGAGGCCGGCACTCGGGTTATCCGGGTTTCCAACGGCAAACGTTCCAAGGAATTCAAGGTTAATATTCTCCCGGAACAAACCGTGGATCTCGAGGTGAATTTCGCTAAAAAGTGACGGAAAAGGCGTAATTTTGCTTGGGGTTGGAGGCGACAAGCGGATTCGAACCGCTGATAAAGCTTTTGCAGAGCCCTCCCTTACCACTTGGGTATGTCGCCAACCGGGGTAAAGATAGCATCGGACGCCGGTTTTAACCCGAATTTAGGGTCCTGAAGGCTCGTATTGTTTATTTTTAAGCAGGTTAACGGGATATCCGCAAGGTACTTTCAGGACGGGAGTTGATGATTCCGGTAATTTTTCTTCGCACCGCAGTATGGGTTCTATTCGGAATTCTGGTCTGCGCGTTCGGCGCCGTTACTCCGGTTCGCGATTCCGTTGCCGTTCCTACCAAGGTGGCGGTATTGGATTTTGTGGATCTCAATGACAACCAGATCAAGACCGAGCCGTCGGAATGGTTGCGGCGCAGCGTGGCGGCAACGGGCAAGTTCAAAGTGCTACCTCGTGACACCATGGCCAAAAGGCTCACGGAGTTCAACGTCAATTTGAATCAACCCTGCAACAACCCCCAATGCAGTTTCGATATCGGCAGCTATTTACAGGCCGATTTCGTGCTTTACGGGAGCTATTCCCCCCTTCCTCAGGCGGATGTCGTCACCCTGAAGCTGCTATACATCCCCAAGGCACAGATCGCGTGGACCTGGGTGGGGGAGGTACAGATGGCCGCCGCCGGCGGAGATAAAGGCTTGGTATGGGAACGCCAATTCGCGGCCATCGCCAATTCGATCCTGGATGGGTCTCTGGTGCTGGAAAAACCCAAGGTGCATAAGACTCTCGCGGTAGTGGATTTGAGCGATCTATCCTTTTTATCGCGGGTTTTTTTTGAACGAATCCAGACCCGAATCAGCGGCTTTCCCCAGTATGATCCTTTGAGTCAGTCCGAATTGTCCGAGCTTTTCACGGCGCTGGAGATCAACAAGTACTCCGTCGCGCCTTCGCTGGAAAACATGGTCGGCTTGGGGCAAAAACTGGGTGTCTCCAATTTGATCTATTCCCGCATTTACCGGGACGGTAAGAGCTATCTTTGCCGACTCGCCATGTACGACATTGAACGCAAGGCGGCGGTGCTGGAGTTGCCTCCCCAGCCCTCCGAAGACTTCGGCAAACTCCTGGAATACGAGCGCATATTCTTCTTCACCTTGGCGGCTAAGGAGAAGAATCGCGCCGCCGCTCCCGCCATCGCCCAGCAAAAAGGCAAGTCCTATAAGGCGTTGTGGGTTTCCCTGGGCCTGCTTGGAGTTGGAGGCGGGTTGGGGTTGGTGTGGGTGGATAAGCTTAAAAAAGGCGGCGGGGGTGGAACGGGGCCAACCCAATTTCCGGACCCCAATCCTCCGCCCGGTGATCCCACCAAGTGAGGCGAGGAAATATGCGGGCTAACTTTTCATTTTCGCCGGCAATCGAGGAAGGACTATGAGCGACTCGAATTACACCTACCTGGAGGCCGCGGCGCGCCGTAAGAAGAAAAACCAGGTCATCTCCATCCTCATCATCATCGCGGTGGTACTGGTCGGGGTCGCGATATGGGGGGTGCGCGAGCATCAAAAAAACGAAGCCGCTGAACGGATCAAGAACGCCTTGAACAGCCAGGCGGAGGCCCCGACTTTCGCAGCCGATACGGTTCCAGCAGCGGAACAGGCGATAGTCACACCTTCCGGTCCCGAAACGCCGGTGGAAGTCAAGCCGCCCGAGGAACGTGTTGCGCCCCTTAAGCCGGTGAAGCTGAAACCGACCGCTCCGTTGGACGCGGAAGCAAAGACGCGCGCGGAGGCTGAGAGGCAGGCCCAAGCGGAGGCTACTCAGTTGGCCAGGGAAGAGGCGGCGGCCAAAGCCAAGGCGGAAGCCGAAGCGAAGGCCCAGGCCAAGGCGCAAGCGGAGGCTGAGAAAAAGGCGCAGGCGGAAGCCGCCCGGTTGGCAAAAGGAGAGGCGGCGGCCAAAGCCAAGGCGGAAGCCGAAGCGAAGGCCCAGGCCAAGGCGCAAGCGGAGGCTGAGAAAAAGGCGCAGGCGGAAGCCGCCCGGTTGGCAAAAGGAGAGGTGGCGGCCAAAGCCAAGGCGGAAGCCGAAGCGAAAGCCGAAGCGAAAGCCAAGGCGGAAGCTGAAGCAAAGGCACAGGCTGAAGCCGATAAGAAGGCTAAGGTGGAGGCTGCCCGGTTGGCAAAAGGAGAGGTGGCAGCCAAAGCCAAGGCGGAAGCCGAAGCGAAAGCCCAGGCCAAGGCGCAAGCGGAGGCTGAGAAAAAGGCGCAGGCGGAAGCCGCTCGGCTAGCCAAGGAAGATCCGGTTAAGGCTAAAGGAAAAGTGGAAGCCACGAAAACCCCTCCGGGTCCTACCAAAACCTTTGCCCCCGAGGATTTACCCCTGCCCGCGAAAGCGGAAGTCACGGAGGAAACCCGGGTCGCCATCAACACCATGCCCAAGGCCGCGGACGTTGCCGCCGCCGCGCCCGCAGAGGCGGCGACGGCCTCTGATATTTTCAGGCAAGGGACGGCTGCGTTCAAGCAGAACGATTTCGCGAACGCCAACCGCCTGTTTTCCCAACTCTCCAAGCCGGCCACCAAAAAGCGCGGCGATCCGGTGCGCGATGAATATGTCCAGGGAAATTTCATGCGTGGAGTCGCGCTTTTGCGCACCAGCCACACCAGCGAGGCCGTCACCGCTTTCCTGGCCGTGCTTGAGTACGAAAAGTATTACCCGCTCGCCAACCTGAACCTGGGGATTTGCTATGTCGACCTCAAGCAGTACGCCAAGGCCCACAAGGCCTTCGAAGCCGTGGTGCGCGATCAGAACGCCATCGATCCGGCCATGTTCGACGATGTCATGCAGCGGACCAAGTATTTCTGGGCCCTGGCCTGGACCCGCATGTACAAGATTTCCAAGGATCCGGATAAGCAGGCTTATTACCGGCAACAATCCATCCTGCGCTGGAAGGATTATGAAATCTGGTTCGGCAAGAATACGCGCTATCGCGCCGAGAACCAGAAAGCGGACGATTACCTGAAGAGTCTGTCCTCGCTGTGAGTCGGGGAGGGAGGAAAAGCGACATGTTTGCTGCATTTTCGGCACGCCGAGGGTTCGCCCTCCTGCTGGCTTCATCGGCTCTGGCCATGGCGGAGGAGGCCACGGACGCCACCAAGACCATCGTGGTGGTATCCAGCGAAAATCCCAAGCTCAGCGGGCAGCTGTTCCATCCCAAAATGTGCCCAAACTTTCTGAACTACGTGGCCTTCGTGCGTCAAGTGCGAGACAACCGGCAAATCTGGCTCTACGATTCCAAGACCAAGGGCAGCTCCCAAATCATCCCCCATAAGACCGAAGCCAAGATCGAGGACGTGAACATGGAGGAGGAGGGGGAGCAAGGGATTTTCAAGGGATACGAGGATGAGTTGGAGTGGTGCCCCGTCCTTCACGGAGGGAAGCAATATTTTGTCTTTGTGAGCGCCGGCGGCGTCAATAATCACGACATCTACATGGGATGCATCGGCTGCCAAAACTATACCCGCCTCACCTTCGATCCCGAGGTCGACGCCTCCCCGCGCTGGTCGCC
>JBGPFT010000083.1:0-7879 GCA_041483475.1 Fibrobacteria bacterium
GACGGGTAATAGTCTCCTCTCCCGGTCACATAGCGCCATAAATCGTCCCGGTATTTTGCCCCATACCATTCCACCTCCAAAGAAAGATTGTCCAATAAACGGAACGCCGGGATATTAAAACCCATCATCACAGGCATGCGATGGAGATAATCGCCGTAAATCTCCTTATAGGCCTTGCCATTATCGAGGCCCATCAAAGCGATTTCTCCGTAGATTTTAAAATCCTCCGGGCCAAAAATCCCGGCGCCCCCGATCAGGGGCTTGGGATCAAAAGAGGCATTGGCCATGACCTTGATCCCCTTGAAGGAAATAAAGGTGGTTTCGCTACTGACGGTATCCACGAAGATGTAATTGCGATTGTAGGGGTATCCTCCCCGCGGAGTGGCATCGCGGCCATTGAGGGACAAGTAATTGGGAGAGGTCAGTTTCGGATCGATGGACAGGTATCGGTAGAAATTCACTCCCGCGCCGATTCGCAGCAAGCCCGCGAATCGGTAACTCGCGATGTAGGCGGGGGAGACGTCGTAGAACGGATACAGGTCCGTCTCGCTGTTCAAGATGAGATTCTGCTGGAAACCGCCCGTCTCATGGTGCAGTCGAAAACCCAGGGTGTTGGCGATGGGCAGGACGGCCTTGGTTTCGAACCCCGAGATTAGAATCCCCGGATGTACCGGACCCCGCAAAAGGTACAGCCCCAGGTTCTTGACATCGGGATTGTAATCGTAGGGGAAAAGCCCCCCGGTCAACTTCAGGCTAGTGCGTTCTCCATTCCAGAAGGAATAAGTGAAACTGGCCTCCGCGATATAAGGGGTTCTGATCAGCGGGACCCGGCTGCCGGTGGTGGTCAGGGCATCCCCGGAGAGATAATGGTATTCGAGCACTCCCAAGCCCGCGGCGCCTTCGAATTTTTCCGAAACCCTGGCCCTAAGAAAAATTTGAGCCCCCGAAGATTGCACGGTGTTGCCGTTATAGTTGAATTGGGCGGTATCGGTACTCTGGACCACGCGCCCGTATTGCACCCACCCCATGCCGCTGAAAGTGACGTCCTTGGTCTCCAATGCGGCCAGGGGGACGCCTGCGGCGATCAGGAAAGCCAACATGCGAACCAGGAGGCCCCCAGGAGCGTATGCGGACGTATTCATGGCATCTTTCTCCGACTATTCTAAAAGAAGTAAGCGAGTTTAAACATCCAGTACCAATCCTTGGGTGTCGTCAGCACTTCCGCCCAACTTGGGTCCGGATTCGAGGGGGGGCTGGGAAGTACCAAATGATCATTGGCGACCTGAGCAGCCATTTTCAGATGTCCCATGAAGACCCGCGAAGCGTAAAGCGACCACTTCCAATCATTCCGGGCATTGTTTACTCCCAAGTTGCTTGGGACCCTCGGAACCCAGGAGCCGCTGGCTTCCGCGTTGCCATAATCCGCATAATTGCGGGAACCGTAATATTCCACTTCCAGCGCGAATTTGTCGATAAAACCAAAAGCGGGGAGATTGAAACCCGCCATCATCGGCATGCGCCGCCGGATGCTGCCGTAGTACTTAGGATAATCCTTCAGGCCCAGAATCGAAGCCTCTCCATAGAACACAAGATCGCTCTTGCCCCAAACCGCGGATCCCAGTCCGGAGGATCCGAATAAAAGCTTAAGGTCCAGTTGGAAACGGGCCATCAGTTTGACGCCGGACAGGGATCCCGTGATGGTGTCCACGACCGCCGTACCGGCCACGGTATCGACGCTGAGGGTGTCGAGGATGTAGCAGCGATCATCGATACTGGCCTGCGAAGTGTACCCATCCTGATAGCTCGGAAGATTTTTGCAATCCAGCCCCAGTGAAGTGACTTCGGGTTTCTGCGGCACAAGGCGGTAAAAATTCACCCCGCCTCCCATCTGCAACCAAGGAGTGACTTGGTAGCCGACGATATCGATTAGGGACAAGTCGAACCAGGGCTTGGTCTCGGTTTCGGAATTCACCAATAGATCGTTCTGGAACCCGCCCACCTGAATCCTGGCCAGGCCGCCCACCTGAGTGGCAATGGGCAGGATATGTTTGGTTTCAAAGCCCGAAAACACTGCGCCGGGATACACCTCCCCGCGCGTCAGATAAAGGCCGAAATTCCGGATATCCGGATTGTAATCGTAGGGGAAGGAACCGAGGGTCACCTGGAGTTTGTTTTTCTCCCCCAGGGATTGGGAATAAGTCACCCGCGCCTCGGTGACGAAAGGATTCCAACTGTTGCTCCAAGTATGCGCCCCCAACAAGGATCCCCGTGAATTGGAAACCTGGATGGCGCCCAAACCCAGTCCGCCTTCCCAGTTCTCGCTGATCTTCGCCACGGCGGTGATTTGGCCTCCGGTGTTCTGAATCCAGTTTTTGTTGAAATTGATCTCCGGGCCGTTGGAAACCGTGTCGGAGCTATGCTCCACGCGGCCGAACTGAATCCAGCCGGCGCCTTTGTATTGCACCTTCACGTCCTCCGCGCTTGCCAGTTGCAGCGCCGCAGATCCGGCTGCCAAGATAAACGGAAGCCCCAATCGCATGCCATCCACCCTAATCTTCCTGGAGTTCATTCTCAAAAGAAATACCCTACGCGAAACATGAAATACCAGTCCTTGGGCGAACTGAACGCCTCCGCCATGCCGCCCTGCTCAATCAGGGCTACGGCCGCGGGACGCGGGCGGAAGTGGTCGTTCGCCACCTGCGCCGTGAAAGAAATGTGGTTGTGAAGCGTCTTTTCGAGGTATAAAGACCATTTCCAATTATCAGCCGAAAGGTTTTCCACGTCCAAAGCCGTGCCCTTTATTTGCAAAGTATCCGAACCCGTTATCAAACGCCCCAGGGTGTCCAGAGGGATCCCGTAATAATCCTGGTAGGATAATGGAATGGGCGAGGGAATGGGGTTGCCGGTAGTAACCGGAGTCGGGAAAAAGCCGGGCTGGGACGTCAAGGAATTGAAATTCCCGATCTTGCCCAGGGAATTCCGGTATTTCGCCCCATACCATTCCACTTCCAGGGAGAGATAATCGAGCAAACCGAAGGTGGGGATATTGAAACCGAACGTCACCGGAATCCGTTGCCGGATGTCGTGGTAAACCGTTCCGTAGTTTTTCACTCCTAAAACCGCGGCTTCGCCATAGAGCCTAAGATCGTTCGGCCCCAGGCCGCTGATCCCCAAGGCCTTCTTGCAGTCCAGATCGAACATGGCCATGAGCTTGGTGCCTTGGAGCGAATAGCGGGTCGTGTCCCAGGCCGGCGAGACCTCGATGTAACTGAGCTCATTCACGCTGTGGTAAACCCGAACCGTGTCGGTACGGATGTACGCGCCAAGAGAGTCGTAAATCGGGAACGGCTTGTCCTCGTAACGCCGGCCCGTCGCGTCGTACGGCAGGGCGTTGATCGCCGCATCCTGCGAATAAAACCGGCTGCTGGGATTAGTCAGGCCATTTTTGTTGGGAAGCAAACGGTAAAAGTTGACGCCGCCGCCGATTTCCAAAACCTCAAACGCCTGGTATTTGGCCACATAGGCCAAGCTCCAATCAAATGTGGGAGGAAGATCGCGCTCGTTGGCAATGATAAGGTCGTGCTGAAAATTCCCCATGGCGTGATGAACGTGCAAGCCCATCACACTGCCCTTGGTGGTATCGGCGCGGAAATCCTTGAACCCCGACAAGAGAAAACCGGGATACACCGGCCCCCGGAGCAGATAAAGCCCAAGATTCTTCACATCCGGATTGTAGTTATAGGCGAAATTTCCGAAGGTGAGGCTGAATCCGGGAGCGCTCCGCTCCCCCCGGAAATAGGTCATGCGCGCTTCGGTGATGAAGTTCTGGAAAATGAAGCGCATGGTGCGCTGTTGTTCCGCGTTGCCCTGGGAATGGTATATCTGGAAGCCGCCGAAACCGAACGCACCCTCCAAATGATCCCCGATGGAAGCCACGGCGGTGAATTGCGCGCCGTTGCTTTGCTGCCAGTTGCCGTTCAGATTGACTCCCAAGGTATCCGTGACGTGCATGATGCGGCCCATCTGGGTCCATCCCTGCCCGTGGATCCGGATGGATTCGATCTCTTCGGCTCCGGCCCTTAAAACGCCGGCAACAACGACGATGGGAAAGAGGATGAAGGCTTTCATGCTTGACGTTCAATGGACTTCATGTGACACAAAACTCTTAAAAAGCCACCTTGGAAGCGGCTCTGGATCATCCTTTGTGAATTACTCGGCGATTCGGGTGATTCTGAGGAAATCCGTGCCCCGGGCGGTTTTCACCTTCACCAGCAACAGGCCGTGCATGGAAGTGGAAAGCGGATAACGAAACGCCCCGGCCCGCCCGGAGAATCTCTCCAGAACGCGCCCGTTCACATCGCTGACGGTGATTTCATGGTCCGAATCCAACGTCCCGACCAAAGCATCGGAGGCGGCTTTGATCTGGTAACGGATCATCCCCGCGCCGTGCCCGATAGCTGTCGTTCCTTGCGGAATGGGAACGCCCAGATCGGTGAGCGGGCGCATCTTGATATTGCGGTACCACACCCCGTTCCGGTTGGACCAACTGCCGGCGCCGCCGTGGATCTGAAAACCGAGATAACTGGCCGGAGTGGCATATTGCACCGAATCGGTGATAACCGGAACCCATGTGGCCGCTCCCAGTTTGCGGATCCAGGATTGATTATGGACTTTGTTAGTCGCCGCCGCCCCGGTGCCGAAGAACTTGATCCTAACCTGGTTCCAGCCGGCGATATCGAAAACCGTCGTCCAATTCGCGGCGGTGCATCCCGTGGCCGGGCATGGACTATTTGGGAGATTCGCCGTGTTGGCGGTCCAGGTGGAAACGGTGATGGAGGAACTGTTGGCTCCAAAAGTATAGGGGTCCAGGTTTCGGGTGGTTCCCGTGTACCCGCCCTCGAAATAGACTCCGCCCACGCTGCTGCCCCCGATGTAGTCCAGGGTGGTCTGATAACAATTGCCGGCTGCCGTGGTGCGATTGAACACGCCGCCGTCGTCGCCGAAAGACGGCCAATAATCGAAAATCAATTCGTAGTTGCCCCAGCTTTTGTTGGTGGCGAGAATACTACCCGCACCATTGGTATTCTGATTGGAGAAGAGGTAGCCGTTGGCAGGGTCGATCAACCAAATACCGCCATACGTCCGATCAGCGCTGGAGTGGCCGCTGAGACAGCTCTCCCACCATCCTTTGAATGACGTGCCGTCGAAAATGGATCGAAATCCGGCGGTATCCGGGACCACCTGTACCACGGTGTCCGGCACGCCGGCGATCAAAGTCGGGCCTGCGGCGCAGGCATTATTCGTGCCCGTCAAAGCAGCTTCGGGCTGGGCTTGGCTCGAAATTGCAAGAAACAGGGAAACGATACAACCGCGAGAAACGACATTTCGAATATTCATGATGTGGCTCCTTCACCTCGGTGCAAACGGCGAATACCCCCGTCGATCCGCTAGGAAAAATATACCTCCGGCCATGCTTTCCGCAGCATAATTAAAGCCGGAAAATATCGTATTGGGATATTTAGAGAAGAAGCCTCGGTTTTTGCAACAAATTTTACTGCGGGCAGTATCGGGGAAAAGGAGAGAAAAGGAAGGCGGCCTAGAAGAAATAGGCCAGCTTGGTCATCATATACCAGTCTTTCGGAGTGATTAGCAGGGCTTCTGTTTTGGGAGGGTTATTATCGCCGTCCCCGGCATAAATTCCAGGGCGGAAATGGTCGTTGGCGACTTGAAAGCTGACCTTGAAATGATTCCGAATCACTTTGGATCCGTTCAAGGACCATTTCCAATTATCCCGCTTGATGTTCTTTAAAACGGGACTGCCGTCGGTATTATAAATCGGTTGACCGATGGAATCGAGCACGGGTGACACCGCGGACAACGGCGATGGTTTCGTGCCGCTGGTATGGTTATATCCCGTCAAGTCGTCACGGAACGGCGCGCCATACCACTCCACCTCCAGGGAAAGATAATCGAGCAGCTTGAACGCGGGAAGATTGACCCCCACCATTACCGGCATACGATGGAGATAATCACCATATATCGCCTTGTGGATTGAATCATTATTCAAGCCAATCACCGCGATTTCCCCGTATACCTTAAGATCCTCCGCCCCCAACCTCTCGTTCCCGCCGAAAAACGACTTGGGATCGATAGCCGCTCGGGCCATGACTTTCACGCCTTTGAATGAAATCGTGTCGTTGGTGGGATACAGGACATACCCCGTCGTCAGGCTGACTTGCTGTTGCGACCAGATCCTGCCCAAGGAAATACTGTCATTCAAGGGGATGAGATGATAAAAATTCACGCCCCCGCCGAAACTGAAAACGCGTCCGGCCTGATAGTTCACCACATAAGCAGGCGACAAGTCGTAATAAGGCGCCCATTCCGTCTCGCTCGTAAGCAGAAAATCCTGTTGAAACCCGCCGATTTCGTGATGCAATTGCAGTCCCAGCATGTTGGCCACCGGAAGGACATGCTTGGTTTCAAAACCTGAAATCAAAACGCCAGGATAGACGGGCCCTCTCAGCAGATAAAGCCCCAAATTTTTGACATCGGGGTTGTAATCGTAGGGGAAAAATCCTCCCCGCAGCCTTAATTTGGAGCTCTCATTATCCCAGAAGGAATAGGTGAATCCAGCCTCCGCTATGTACGGAGCCACTATCATCGGGGAATAGACATAGCCGTTGACAGAACCCGTTATAAAGTGGCTAGCCGCCACGCCGATGCCGACCTCGCCGTCGAGTTTTTCCGAAAGGCGGGAACGCAAGGTGATCTGAACGCCGGAGGAATAAATCGAATGCTTATTGTAATCTTTGTTGCCGACGGTATCCGAACTGTTTCCCACCATCCCGTATTGCATCCACCCCGCTCCGTTCAGAATAATACCGTTCTCCAAGGCGGCAGCGGGAAGAACACCCCCGGTAACCCAGAGGACAAATACCACCCCTGCGGGAAAACGCGGAAGATGGGACGCTAAAAAGTTCATGGCTAAATACCCCGAATTCCTAGAAGAAATAGGCGAGTTTACAAGTCCAGTACCAATCTTTGGGAGTGTTCAAGGCCTCCGCTCCCGAAACAACATCATGGCTACCGCCCAGGCGCAGGTGATCATTGGCCACCTGCGTCGAAAACTTCATATGCCCCCATAATACCTTGGCCGCATATACCGACCATTTCCAATCATCCCGGGCATGGTACTTTATTAAGTCGGGGCCCTCTACTGTCGGCAGCCAGGAACCATATGACGGGAAGAGATTGTCGGATGAGTTTTTGGAAGCGTAGTATTCGATTTCCAGCGATAGGTTGTCCAAGACTCCGAACGCCGGCACATTGAAACCCACCATGACCGGAATGCGCCGCAAAATATTGTCGTAGAACACCGGGTAATCCTTCAATCCCAGCACAGCGGCTTCGCCGTAAAGAACAAAATCCTCCTTGCCGAAGGGTCCCATTCCAAACCAGGCCTTCGGATCCAAGTGGAAGCGGCCCATTACCTTGATTCCCGCATACGAACCCGTTACGGTATCAACAGGAACGGGAATGCCGGCGGAATCCTTCTTCTCCACGATAAAACAGACCGAATCCGGATTATAGGAAGCCATGGGGGGGCCAAAATCGCTTGAGGGAACGCAATCCTTTCCAGGCGAAGTCAGTTTAGAATTCTGCTGCAACAAGCGATAAAAATTGACTCCCGCGCCGGCTTCCAATCCCGGAAAAACCTGGTAGCCGATGACATCGGCCAGAGAGAAGTCATACAAGGGTTTGTCGTCGGTTTCCGATTTCAGGATAAGATCGTTCCGCAAACCGCCGATTTGGTAGCTGGCCATGGCGCCGGAAACATTGCCGAACCCCGATACGAGGGTTCCGGGATACACATAGC
>JBGPFT010000084.1:0-7830 GCA_041483475.1 Fibrobacteria bacterium
GGGGTTTTGAGCCGCACGATATGCTTTTCTCCCGTCATGCGTTGTTTCGCCGTCTCGGCGGGAAGGTTGCGGCAAAGCCTATCGTAGCTGGTAGGCAGATTATTGCGTTTCTGCTGTTCCCGCAATTCCTCCAGGCGTTCCGGCGTGCAAAAACATGGATAAGCGTGACCGGTTTCGATCAGCCTGCGGGCTGCCTCCTGGTAATGGGGGAGGCGTTGCGATTGGAAGTACGGCGCATTCGGCCCGCCCACTTCCGGCCCCTCGTTCCAGTTCAGGCCCAGCCATTTTAGATCGGCGATGAGTGCGTGCAAGGCGTTCGCATCGTAGCGGGTTTGATCGGTATCTTCGATGCGCAAGAGGAAATCCCCGCCCATATGCCGGGCGAACAGCCAATTGAAGATGGCGGTGCGGGCCCCGCCCACGTGGAGATATCCGGTGGGGCTGGGCGCGAAGCGGACGCGGATGCGTTTTGCGGTCATCGACGGGTTCATGTTCGACGGAGGTCCGCCCGCGGAGAGGAAGGGATTCGAACCCTTGGTAGAAGCATTCACTCCTACAGCGGTTTAGCAAACCGCCGCCTTCGACCAGCTCGGCCACCTCTCCGAAGCGCCTTGCGGGGCCGCGGGACGGGACTTCTGTCCGTGAAGGGGGCAAAATAGTTAATGAACTTGCTTACCCTCACCCCCGACCCCTCTTCCATCTTAAAGGGCGGGAGAGGGGAGATTCCTATTTTGATTGTCTTCCACATCCAGCATGAAACGTTTCTTTCTTCTTTGGTTGGTATCGCCCGCAATCGCCTGCCTCTTGCTGGGCGCGGCGGGGCTCGCGGCTTTCCAATTCGCGATTCGCGCCGATCCGGATCAGGTGTTCACGCGCGAAGGCATTCTTAAAATCCTGGCGCGGGAATCCGTGGTGTATTACTCCGACGGACAAACCAAGGTGGGGACTTTTTTCACCGGGGCGCATCGCGATTACGTACCCCACGATTCCATCCCGCCGCGCATCATCGAGGCGCTGGTGTCCGCCGAGGATCGGAATTTCTTCCGCCACGGCGGCATGGACTTCAAGGCTTTCGCTTTGGCCATGCTGGACAACCTGAAATCCGGCAGCCTCAAGCGCGGCGGCTCGACTTTGACCCAGCAAACGGCGAAGAATCTCTTCGGCCGGCGCGGGCGCACCGTGCGCGGCAAAATCGAGGAGTTGGTCAACGCCTATCGCCTGGAGCGCCATTTCAGCAAGCCGGAAATCCTGGAATTCTACCTCAATCAATTCTACGTGGCGGGCAACGGCCACGGGGTGCGCATCGCCTCGCGTTATTTCTTCAATAAGGATCTGCTCGATTTGAATCTGGTGGAATGCGCCTTCATCGCAGGTTCGGTGAAAGGCCCCAACCAATACAATCCTTTTCTACAGGAAACGTCCGAGAAAAAAGAGGCGGCACTCAAACGCGGCCGCACCCGCGTGGCCTATGTGCTCAAGCAGATGCGGCGGCAGGAGAAGATCTCCGAGGAGGAATACCGGGGCGCATTGTCGCAAACCTTGGAATTCCACCGGGGGGCCTTTCGCTACGGGCTTTCCACCAACATCGTGAAGGTGAAACGGCTGCTGGAATCCCCCGAAATGCAGGACGTGCTGGCCAAGCGCGACGTCGGGGATTACATGACGGCCGGGCTGCAGATCTATACCACCTTGGATCCGGATGCGCAGCAGGCGGCCGAATACGCCGTGTACTCCAACCTATGGAAGCTGGATCTCCTTTTGCGCGGTTACCATCCTCCCGCGGAATCGGCCTCGGTGCTGGTGTCCCATTTCATCCCCGGCGAGTTCTACACCGGTCGGGTGGAGGCGCTGGAATACAAGGGCGGAATGCCGACCGCGTTGCGCGTTCGCTTTGGCGCGTTAGGAGGAACGGTGCCGCAACCGGCCCTGGAGGCTTTTTTCCGGCAATGGAACCGGCATCAAATCGGCGCCGACGCCATGCCTCCCAAAAAAGCCGTGGCCGAATTCGCGGGGAAATATTTGCGGCCGGGGCAGGCGGTGGTTTGCGCCGTGCCCTATAAGACGCCGGAGGAGTTGACCGGGGGATGGGATCCGGGGTCGCAACTCGAGCTGGCGCAAAAGCCTTTGCTGCAGGGCGCGGCGCAGGTGGTGCGGGAGGGCCGGGTGCTGGCCAACGTGGGCGGTTTTGGGAATACGGGTTATGATCGGGTGAACCAGGCGAAGCGGCAATTCGGCTCGGCCTTCAAGCCGCTGGTTTATGCCGCCGCGTTGGAATTGGGATGGAAGCCGCTGGATCCCCTGCCCAATGGCCGGCAACTTTTCCGGCTCGGCGATCTCTTTTATTTCCCCAAGCCCGATCATCCTCCGGAGGACACCGTCAGCATGGCCTGGGCGGGACGGCGCTCCGAGAACATCGCCAGCGTGCATCTTTTATTTCACTTGTTCGACAAGGCGAATTTCGCCCGCTTCTGGGAGGAATGCCGTTCCATCCGCATGGCGCCGGAGAACTTCGCCATGCCAGGTGAATTCGAGGTGTTCGTGCGGGATTCGCTGGGCTTCGTACTCGACGGCGAGCATCTCCGCGAACTGCGCTACCAGAAAATCATCGCCGATCTGGCCATCGACCTCACCTTCGACGGTCGCCTGCGGGAAGCCGAATTTCTCCGCGTTTTGCCGTACGGGGCCGGGTTCGCGCGCGAGCGCCAGAAAGTCGCCGGCTCCCGCGATCCCGAGGATCAAATCCGGAAGGAATTGCTGGAGCGCAACTATCTCGACTATGCGGCGCGGGCCATCGAATGGAGGCGGGGCGCCCCGGCCAATTCGGAATGGATCCTGGCGCGTCGCGAAAGCGACGGCCGCGCGGGAGTGTTCGAGCGCGTCCCGGAGCGGGAATGGAAAACCTTGCCGCGCGACGAAGCTCCTTCGGCGGGCGATTCGCTGCTGGTGGAAGGCGAGGTCGCCGTGGAAACCCTGCAACGCATCGCCGATGCTTTGCATGCCGGGGACGGAAAGCAGGAGGGGTCAAGGTATTCCAGGGAGAACCTGTTCGCCTCTCCGGATTTCCGCGCCTTGGTCGCGTTGCGTTATATCGTGGCCTTCAGCCGTCGGCTCGGAATCGATTCCAAGCTCGATCCGGTGCTGTCCTATCCGCTGGGGGTGAACGCCATCACCTTGGGGGAGGCCGTGGACGCGTACCAAGCCTTCCAGGACGGCTGCGTGTACCGCACCCGCTTCGGGCAATCCCAGCTTTACATCGAGAAAGTCGTTACCGCCGCCGGGGAGACGATTTTCGAGGATTACGCCGAGCGGGAAAAGGTGATTTCCGATCGGACGCGCTTCGCCCTCGAAGCTATCTTAGGAGCAGTGGTGCGCGGCGGAACGGGACAGCGGATCGGTCGTGAACTCAGGATGCCCCTGGGCGGCGGAGCGGGAGCGTCGGTGTCGGTTCCCGCGTATGGAAAAACCGGCACCACCAACGATTATCGCAACGGCGCCTTCTTGGGAACTCTCGCCGCCCCCAAGGGCGAGGGGAAAGGCTTCGACGCGGCTTCGGGTTACACCATCGGAATGTACAGCGGCTTCGACGACAACACGCCCATGACCCGGCTCGGTTTTCGCGGCACCGGGGCCGGGGTGGCCGTTCCCGCTTGGCTGGAATTGGCCCAGACCATGGTGCGGGCGAAAAAGTTTTCCAGCCGCGTGGACACTTCGGATATCGAAGCGATTTCCACGGGAGAGGCGCCGCAATTCGAACGGGAGAAATACCGTCGCTATGCCGTGTCCCGGCGCACCGGATTGCCCGTGTCGGGGGAAGGCGGAGGCGCCTATGCCGAGGATTTTTCCGACGAATTGGGAATGCCGGGGGCGCCGGAATCGGCCGAATCCGGAACCGCCTCGATTTGGATTCGGGAGGAATGATGCGTGGCATGTTGCTTTCGCTTTCGGCGGCTCTCTTCTCCCTGGCCTTGCTGGGATGCGCGGGAACGCCGCCGGGTCCAGCGGAAGAGGTGCGGAAACCGGGAGTCACCGTGGACGACAAGGCCGCCGAACTTCAGGGACTTTTTCCCGCCTTGCATACGCTGCAAGACTCGCTGGCATTGGATCTGCTTCTGGCCTACCGCCAATTGTCCGTGAATGCGTCGACCGGGGAAGGCGATCGCGAGGTCGCGCGTCGCGGCCGCAACGCTTACAACCAATTGGAATATCTGCTGCGCCATGGCGGACTCCGGGGACGCGGTCAGGACGCCCCGGTGATCACCTTGCCCGGGGGCGAGAAGCTCACCATGGGGGAATTCGTCGATCAGCTGTCGAAAGCCTTGCTCAAGGCCGGGTCGGGAGGCGATTGGAACTCGGCGGGGGAAAGGGCCCGGGAAATCCAACTCCACAAACCGGAACTTTCGGCCCTGGTGGAGGATGCCGGCTGGTGCCTGGCCTTGTCCGACGCGCTGGAGGGTCCGCTGCCCGAGGAGGTCAAGAAACGCCTGCGTTTCCTGCATGAAAGCTATGCGATGGAAGTGGCGCATGACGAGATCGTGAAGCAGGTGAACGGCCTGCTTCCCGCGGTTCCCGATGAGAGGCTGCGCCGTGAATTGAAGAAGCTCGCCAACCGCAGTTGGGAGCGCGACAAGCGGAAGGGAAAATTCCAAGAGCCCCAGGCTAACCTCAGACCCGCCGGGTCGGATTCGACGGGGGCCGCGGTGGTCCGCGCGCCACCCCTCGACGGGGCTCGGGGACCCATGCCGGAGGCGAAACCCGATACCACCTCTTCTTCATCCGTTTCCGTGGCGGCGACGGCGAATGATTCCATCTTGAAGGAATCCAAGGATCGGGTCGATACCTTGTCCTTGCACGGGCATTACTTGGAAGCCTTGCGCGTATTGGAGTCGGTGGAGGGCGATGCCGACGCCGGTTGGATCAAGGATCGCCGCCGCAAACTCGGCGACCGCTATTGCGAGGAAAGGCGAGCCGCCGCGGCGGCTTCCTATTCGGCTGCGCGCAAGGCGGCCGACGATTCCACCCGGGTCCGTTCCTTGCGGCAAAGCCTGGGAGCGTTGGACAGCTGCCTCTTCCATTTTCCCGACGCTTCGGTGGCCTCCAAGGTGCGGCGCAACCGGGAGGTGGTGGAAAAGGAATTGCGTCCCCGGCAATGATCCAGCAGTTTCCCATGAAAGCGCTGCAGGCGCTGCTGCCCCTGGCCTTCGCCGAGGACGAAGGGCCGGGGGACGTCACTTCCGAGGCCGTGATCGAAACGGGGCATCGCAGCCGGGCGTCGCTGTTATGCAAAGCAGAAGGCGTGCTGGCCGGATCGCCCCTGGTGGAAGCCGCTTTCCGTTATCGCGGCCTGGCTCCCCGCATTGAATGGACGGCGCACGAGGGCGACGCCATCCATCCCGGCGCCGTGCTGGCCAAGGTGGAAGGGGAAACGGCGGGCCTGCTCCTGTGCGAGCGCATCATCCTCAATTTCCTGCAACGCCTCTGCGGTATCGCCACCGAGACGCGGCGCTTCGTCGAGGCGGCCGGACCGGGCACGAAAATCCTGGACACGCGGAAAACCCTTCCCGGGTATCGCTTGCTGGACAAATACGCCGTGGCCGTCGGAGGCGGAACCAACCACCGGCAGGGGCTTTTCGATCAGGTTTTGATCAAGGACAATCACGCGGAGGCATGCGGCACCGTGCGCATGGCCGTGGACAAGGCGGTGAAGCGCGTGGGCCGGGCCTATGCCGTCGAGGCCGAGGTCCGGACTTTGGATGAATTGGAAACCTTGCTCGACGCGCCCGTGGATGTCATATTGTTGGACAACATGGACGATGCGGACCTGCGCCAGGCCGTGAAGCGTGCGCACGAGGTTGCTCCCCATGCCAAGCTGGAGGCCAGCGGGGGCATGGATTTGGAGCGCGTGCGCCGCCTGCGCAACGCCGGCCTCGATTTCATCTCCGTCGGAGCCTTGACCCACAGCGTACGGGCCTTTGATCTTTCCCTCAAGTTCGGCGTAACGGCATCCGCTTCCAAAACGTCGGGGAAAAATGCGCGGCGGTAAGGACAAAAGCGCGGAGGATTTCCGCCTGGCCGTGGACGTCGGCAATACCCACACCGTCCTGGGGCTTTTCCGGGGCGTGGCCATCCGCCGCCGTTGGCGCGTGGCTACGCGCAAAGACACCACGGTGGACGAAATCGTCTTTTGGCTGCGCGGCTTGGCGGCGAAGGAAACCCGTTCGGTGGCGAAGACCGCTTTGGCTTCCGTGGTTCCGACTCAGGACGAGCATTGGTTGGCGGCTTTGGAAGAGGTGTTCAGCGCCCGGCCCCAGGTCCTGGATTACCGCAATTGCCTGGGTCTCAAGCTGGAATATGAAATTCCCCGCCAAATCGGGGCCGACCGTCTGGCCAATGTCCTGGGCGCCGAGGCGTTGGGGATTAAAGAAGGCGTGGTCGTGGATTTCGGCACCGCTACTACTTTCGATGTATTCGCGGATCGGACCTATTTCGGCGGCGTCATCTGCCCGGGAATCCAAAGCAGCATGCGCACCCTCTCCCAAAGCGCCGCCAAGCTGGCCGAAGCGGAATTGCGCTGGCCCGATCACGCCGTGGGCCGCAACACCGACGACGCCATGCGCATCGGAATTTTGGGCGGCACCGTGGGCATGGTCGAGCGCTTGTTGCGCGATATTTTTCGGGAACGCCCCATGCGCCGCCCCCTGGTGCTGGCCACGGGCGGGCTGGCGTTTTGGATGGAGGGACGAACCAAAACCATCCGGCGTTTCGAACCCGATCTCACCTTGATGGGCATCAATCATTTTCTGTCCGGCCTAATACCGGGGCGCGGGGAAAAAAGGAGTAAGCCATGAGAATCTTGGTCACGGGAGGCGCGGGTTTTCTCGGCTCGCATCTTTGCGATCGCCTGCTGGAAGCGGGGCATGAGGTAGTTTGCCTCGACAATTTCTTCACCGGCTCCAAGCGCAACGTGGATCATTTGCGCGCCCATCCCGCCTTCGAGTTGATCCGGCACGACGTGACCATGCCGCTTTTCCTCGAAGTGGATCGCATCTACAACCTGGCCTGCCCGGCCTCGCCGGTGCATTACCAGTACAATCCGGTGAAAACCATCAAGACCAGCGTCATGGGCGCCATCAACATGCTGGGACTGGCCAAACGGGTGAAGGCCCGCATCCTGCAAGCGTCCACCAGCGAAATTTATGGCGATCCGCAGGAACATCCCCAACGGGAGGCGTATTGGGGACACGTAAACCCCATCGGCCTGCGTTCCTGCTACGACGAGGGCAAGCGCGTGGCGGAAACGCTTTTCTTCGATTACCATCGCCAGAATCAAGTGGATATCCGGGTCTTGCGCATCTTCAACACTTACGGCCCGCGCATGCATCCCGACGATGGTCGCGTGGTCTCGAATTTCATCGTGCAGGCGTTGAAGGGAAAGGACATCACCGTGTACGGCGACGGATCGCAAACCCGTTCCTTCTGTTACGCCTCGGATTTGGTGGAAGCCATGATCCGGCTCATGGATCACCAGTCGCTGACCGGCCCGGTGAACGCCGGCAATCCGGGGGAATTCACCATCCTGCAATTGGCGGAGCAGGTCATCGCCTTGACCGGGAGCAAAAGCAAGATCATCCGCAAGCCTTTGCCCAGCGACGATCCGAAACAGCGGCAGCCCGATATTTCGCTGGCGAAGGAAAAGCTGGGATGGGAGCCCAAGGTGCCCTTGCGCGAGGGGCTGCTCAAGACGATCGAGTATTTCGAGGGGTTGTTGAAAAACTCCTCACCCCCGACCCCTCTCCCCGCTTAAAGGCGGAGAGAGGGGGGCCGTTCCGGGGA
>JBGPFT010000085.1:0-7767 GCA_041483475.1 Fibrobacteria bacterium
CAAGCAGTTCCAGGCCTCGGCCACCTTGGCTTCAAAATATCTAGCGCAGTTTCCGGAAGATAAGGATATGCGCCAGGTCATCGTGGAAGCCTTGGCGGCCACGGGCAAAGGTGGAGAGGAAATGCGCGCGGCGCTCAAGGGCTTGGTGCAGGCCAATCCCGCCGCCGGATCCCAATACCTCTTGCGCCTGGCCGAATTGGATCTCCAAAGCCGCGATACTGCGGCGGCCTTGTAACACGCCAAGGCGTTCGTGGATCGCAGTCCCAAAGCCGTCAACGGATGGCGTTTCCTATACCCGCTGGTGCGAAGCCGGTCCGGCCAGGAGGAATTGCAGATCAAGGCCTTGGAGCAATTGTGGACGGCGGACGTTTCCTCCCGACCCCGTTACGATCGCGAACTGTCCGAGTTGTATTTCGGCCGCGACGATTTTGACGATGCCCAAAAAACCCTGTTGCGCGCGACTTCCGGAACACCCACCGATGCGGCGCTATGGTACCGTCTGGGCGAAGTCGAGGTGAAAATGCGCAAGGACGCTTCGGCCGCCGGCCGTTTCGCCAAGGCTTATCAGTTGCTGCCGAGCAATGCGGTTTACGCCCGAACCTATGGCCAAACCGTGACGACTAAGGATGGAATCAAGGCCACTTTGGCGTTATGGCGTTTTCTTTCCCAGCAGAACGCGACTCCCGAGGAGAGGCTCAAATACGCTCAGTCGCTTTTCCTCAACAACGATTTCGCCGGCTCCGCCCAGCAATGGGACGCCTTGGTTAAGGCCAATGCGGATTTGGCGCGCACCGAGCCCATGGTGGCCGAGTCCTACCTGAAATCCGGGCAGCTGGTCAAGGCTAGAAGCATCCTGGAGGACAGGCTGGGAAGCGAAGCCAACAACATTCAACTCCTGGAACAGGTTGCATCCCTGTACAAGCAGTCGGGAGACAACGCCGGCTATCTCAAGACACTGGAGCGCATCACC
This sequence comes from Fibrobacteria bacterium, assembly GCA_041483475.1. GTDB lineage: Bacteria > Fibrobacterota > Fibrobacteria > UBA11236 > UBA11236 > UBA11236. The sequence continues at coordinate 971 of JBGPFT010000085.1, forward strand.
CAGGCCGATCCGAAATACAAGGGGTATCTGCTGGTATTGGCGCAAGAGAAGGAAAAGGCCAAGGACTTCAAGGGCGCTTTGGAACTGACCGAACAATGGGTGGGCAAGACGCCGGGCGACATGACAGCGCTGGAATCCATGCACCGGCTGGCCGAGCAGGTGCAGGATACAGCGCGTCTGGTGGATGCCTTGGTGCGGCTGAACCGCGAGAAAAACGTCGCGAACCGTTACCGGTTCCAGATGGCTGAAATCGACTATGCCCGCGGGGGCGGACTGGCCGGCGTGGAGAAGCTGGAGAAAGCCCACCCCGAATGGACGCGCGGCAAGGAAATCCTGGTGCGCGAATACCTGAAACAGAATCAAAAGGCGAAATTGGGACCGTACCTTCCCTTCCTTGAGGCGCAATCGCATACTGACAAGAATTTGCTGGAACCGTTGGGCGACGTGTACGCCGCGGAAAAGAAGAATCCCCAGGCCAATGCCGCCTATTGGGGATGGTTGCAGGCCAATCCCAAGAACCGGACTGTGTACGACAAAGTGACCAAGTTCGGCAAGTCCACAGCTTCGCCCTTCATGAACGACATCCTGCGGCTGGGTTATCAAAACTTTTCCGACGACGCGGATCTTCAACGCGAATACGCGGCCAGTCTCGGCAATACCCCCCAGGCGCTTTCGGTGTATCAAGGCTTGATCGCCAAGGAGGCCGACGTTGCCACTTTGGAGAAGGCCGTCGCTTTGGCCATCGCCCTTCGTCAATTCGCTTTAGCCGGCCAATGGCTGGACAAATGGTCGACCCAATCCCCCGCCGACGTCAAGGTATGGGACGCGGTGTACGCGGTGGCCCAACAGACGGGAAACAAGGCCAAGCAATTGGAAGCCTTGGAGAAAATCTCCACCCTGAAGCCGGATCGCAAGGACGCTTTACAGCGCCTGGGCCAGGCCTATGAGGAACAGAGACAACCGGAAAAGGCGGTGGAGAGTTACAAGAAGCTCATCACCCTGGATCCCAGGAATCGCGACGTATTGCGCAAGCTGAAAGTTCTATTGGCCGGTCAGGTTCGCCAAGAAGAGTTGAAGCAGGTTCTGATCGGCGTGGAAGTCGCCGATCCCACGGCGCATGAAACCCAATTCGATTTGGCCCGCATCTTCAACATCGAAGGCGACAAGGAAAAAGCCTATGCCTATCTCGCCAAGGCCTTGAAGCTGCAGCCCCAGAATCCGGAATATCAGGCGTTGCTGCCCTCGGTGGTCACCAAGGACGAGCAGGCGCTGCTGTATTTGCCGGCCCTGGAAAAGCAGGCATTGATGCCCGGCGCCAAACCTGAATTGGAATACATGGTGGCGCGCGGATACATGGCGAAGAAGAATACCGCGGCCGCCGTTCGTCTCCTGGTCTCGGTCTATTCCAAAAACCCCCGACTGCTCGAAGGGAATCGCGACGCGATTTTGGCCTTGCACGAAGCCAAGCAATACGCGCAAGCCGGGGCGTTGGCCACGAAGTTCCTCGCCCAAAATCCCGCCGACAAGGAAGTGCGGACCGCGCAGGTGGAAGGTTTTCTGGCTCTGGGCAAAGGCGGTCCCGAAATGCGGGAAGCGCTCAGCGGCTTGATGCAGAGCAATCCCGAGGCGGGGGCGAAACATCTCTACCGTCTGGCGGAATTGGATTTGCAAGCGCGCGACAGCGCCGCGGCACTGGCCCACGCCAAGGCTTTCGTCGCCCGGAACCTCAAGTCCCTGGAGGCTTGGCGGATGGTGTATTCTCTCGCCAAGGGCCGTACCGGGGAAGAGGAGGCTTATCGCCAATCCCTTGAACAACTGTCCGTCCTGGATCCCGCAGGGCGCGGCCACTACGAGCGGGAATTGGCCGACCTGCAGTTTCAACGGGGTAATTTCGACGATGCCCAAAAAATTCTCCTCCGCGCGACCGCGGCCAATGCCCACGATGCGGCGCTTTGGTTCAAGCTCGGCGACGTCGAGATGAAACTCCGCAAGGACGCCTCCGCGGCCCAACGTTACGCCAAGGCCTACGAGATCGAACCATCGAACTTGGTCTACGCCCGGGCTTACAGCGCCACCGTCATTTCGCCCGAGGCCGTCAAGGCCACTTTGCCGTTGTGGAAGCTCCTGTCCGCGCGCGGCCCCACGGTGGAGGAACGGCGCAAGCTGGCGCAGTCCCTGTTCCTGAACGGCGATTACATGGGCTCGGCCCGCGAATGGGATTGGCTCCTGCAGGGCGACTCCACTTTGGCCCGCAGCGAACCCATGGTGGCTCAGGCCTACCTGCGCTCCGGGCAATACGCCAAAGCGCGCGTGATCGTGCAGGAACGGCTCAAGTCCGATCCGACCAACCTCGAGCTTTTGGACGGCATGGTGAACCTGACCCATCAGGAAGGCAATCCGGCCACCTACCTCAAAGCCCTGGACGCTTTGGTCCTGGTCAACCCCAAGTACAAGAATTACCAGTTGCTGCTCGCCCAGGAGAAGGAAAAAGCCAAGGACGCCAAGGGCGCGCTGGAGCAATACGATCAGTTCATCGCGCGCACGGGCGGGGATCTCTCCTCGCTGCAGGCCATGCACCGCCTGGCCGATCAGGTGAAGGACACCGTGCGCCTGGTCGAAGCCCTGGTCCGATTGAACCGCGACAAGAACGTGGATCTCCGCTACCGTTTCCAAATGGCCGCGGTGGATTATGCCCGGGGCGGCACCATCGAACCCGTCGAGAAGCTGGTGAAGGCCTATCCCACCTTCCGCGAGGGCAGGATGATCCTGGTGAAGGCATACCTCAAGAAGCGCGACGTCGTCAAGTTGGCGCCCCATATCGCCTTCATCGAGGACATGGCGCGCGAGGATCGCTCCTGGTCCGAGGCGGTGGGCGACGTGTACGTCCAGATGAAGAAGGCCGACAAGGCCAACGAGGCTTATTTCGCCGCCTTCGTCTACAACAAGAAGGATAAGACGCTGTTCGACAAGGTGTACGATTTCGCCAAGAAGACCAATTCCCCCTATCGCCTCGGATTGCTGAAGCAGGGCTTTGAATCCTTCCCCGACGACGCGGATCTCAAATTCGACTTCGCCGAATCCCAAGGCAAGACGCAGCGCGCGCTGGACATCTACAACGAGATCCTTGCGAAGGACAAGAATCATCTGCCTTCGCTGCGCAACGCCGCCGAGGTGACTTTGGCCTTGGGCCGAACGGAGCAGGCTCAGGCCTTGATCGAACGCTGGTCGGAGACGGAACCCCAGAATCCGCGGCCCTGGACTCTGCTGGCCGACATCTACAAGCGCGGCCGCAACGACGCGAAGCTGGCGGAGGTTCTGGACAAGATTTCCGGTTTGACCCCCAAGGACGCCAAGGCCGCCTATGCCGCGGCGCAGGCCTACCGCAAGATCGGGGAAAAGGCCAAGGCCGTGGAGTTCCTGACCCGCGCCGCCACTTTGGATCCGCAGAATGGCGACTATCAGAAGGAGTACGGGTTGCTGCTGGCGGAGTCGGGACAATTGAACAAGGCCAAACCGGCCCTATTGGCAGCCGACAAACGCTTCCCCGGCGACGAGGCGATCAACAAGGCCTTGTACGAAGTCGCCATGTCCGAAAAGGACTCCAAGTCGGCCCGGGAGCGCATGAAGGCGTTGTACACGCTGAAGCCTTACAACAAGGCCTATTCCATTTCCCTGGGCAGATTGGAAGCCGAACTCGGCAACACAGAGGATATGGTCCGCATCCTGTCGAATCCCATGCTGCGCGACACGCTGGACGCCAAACTGGCCTTCATTCTGCTCGACGGCTATTTCAAGACCGGGCAGCGCGATCGCGCCGGGCTGTTGGGCCCGCAATTGCTGCAAAAATATCCGGAGGAGGCGAAGAAGTCCCTGCCGCTGGCCATCCTGTTCTACGATCAGAAGAATCGGGCTCGGGCCAAGGAAATCCTCGAAGCCTTCACGGGCGACAACAATTCGCCGGAGGGCTTCTATTATCTGGGCAAAATTCGTTACGAGGAAAAGAATTGGCGCGGCGCGGCCGACGCCCTCGAGCATGCCATGAAGTTCAAGCCCGACGCCATGACCATGCTGGGTGAAGCCTATGTACAGTCCGGGGACGCCACCCATGCCATCAACGTATATGAGGATTTCTACGCGAAATCGAAGGACGCCAAGGTCTTGGAGCAGTTGTACGCCCTTTATAAAAAGGCCCGGGACAACGACGGCATCGCCAAGACCTTGGAGCGCTTGCTGGCTACCGATGGACACAATTTGGATTATCGCAGCGAACTGGCCTCGTTCTACCTCGCCGGCGGCAACGCCAAGAAAGCCCAGGAGCAATTCGAACAGATCCTCAAGGTGAATCCCTCGCATCCGCAGTCGAATCTGGTGTTGGGCATGATGCTGGCGGCCCGCAAGGATTGGGGCCCCGCCGCCCGCATGCTGGAAATAGGCACTTCGCGCTACCCCGACAGCGGGGCGGCCTGGCGTTCCCTGGGCGATGCCCGCCGCGCCCTGAAGCAGCCCCTGCCCGCCTTGCAGGCCTACAAACGCGCCATGAAACTGCTGCCGCAAAGCCGCGACCTGGTCGTGGCCCGCATGGAATTGGTGCGCGAGTTGAATCTCAGCTCCGAATTGCCGGACGCCTACGCCGAGGTACTCAAGATCGATCCGGACAATCTCGAGGCGAATGCGGCCCTGGCGGCCGCCCGTTTCCAGGAACGCAAATACCCTGAGGCCGCGGAATTGTACGCCAAGGTCGTGGATAAGAAACCCGACGACAAGCAGGCCTGGGTCAATTACGGCGCGGCCCTGCTCGAAATCAAGAAAATCCCGGAAGCCAAGCAGGCCTTGCAACGCGCCGTGGATTTGGGCGTGAAGGACGCGCGCATGCTGACCAACCTGGCGCGCATCTACAAGGAGGAAGGCAACGTGGAGAAGGCCGAGCAATTGCTGGGCGACCTCGTCAAGAAGGATCCGCACAACCACTGGGCTCTTTTCGGCCTGGGTCAAATCGCCGCCGATCGCAACCAAAGCGGCGTGGCGGAGGGCTATTTCCGCAAGGCCTACCAAGCGGCCTCGGGCAACGGGGAGTACGCCGAGGCGCTGGCCAGGCTGCTGGCCTCCAAGGACGAATGCGGCCAGGCGCTGCCCATCCTCGAATCCGCGCGCACCTCGCTCACGGTCAAGGGCCGGCTCCTCTATGGCGAATGCCTGCTCAAGACCGGCAAGGAGGAAGCGGCGATGGCGCAGATCAAGGCCGTTTACGATCAGGAGCCGACCCCGGAAGTGCTCGCCAAGCTGGCCGATCTGAACTTGGCACGGGGCAATATCCGGGAGGCCATCCGCCTCCTGGAAGGATCTTCGGCCCAAAGCGACACCAACATCCAGTTCATCACCGCCAAGGCCCAGTTGGCCAATAACCAGCCGGGCAAGGCGCGCTCGATTCTGGACGCGCTCATTTCCGACAACCGCAATAATGCGGGCTATTACTACAACCGCGGCCTGAGCTGGTTCCAAGATCGGGATTGGAGCCGGGCGCAGAAGGATTTCGACCAGGCCTTGAAGTTCAACGATGATTTGCTCGACGCCTCCTACTACATCGGCATCTGCCTGCTCAAGCAGGGGAAGGCCACCGACGCCCAGAATTACTTCAAGGAGCTTTCGCAGAACCGGAACCCAACGTGGCAGGCCAAGGGTTTTCATGGCATGGCCATGGCCTTCGACGCCGATCACAAGCTGGACGCAGCCGAAAACTATCTGCTCAAGTCCCTGGCCGCCAAGGAAACCTCCGATGCGCTATCCATGCTCGGACGGGTTTACCTGCGCGAACGCAAGCCCCCGTTGGCTGAGAAGCAGGCGCGGCGCGCCCTTGAGATCAAACCCGACGACCCCTCCGCCATCGCCGTGCTGTGCGAGGTGCTTATGGCCCAGGGCCGCAAGGAAGAGGCTCTGCAAATGGCCAATAAGGCCTTACAGCAAAATCCCAACTCCTGCGAACTCAATCTGGGGGCCGCCAAGATCCATTTCCTGGCCGGCAATTACGAATCGTCGCGGCAAAGCGGCATGTATGCCATCAACAACTGCCCCGACGATCCCGGAGGTTATTTCTTCGTGGCGCTCATCTCGGTCAAGAAGTACAACAAGGAAGACGCCAAACGGTATTTCAGGGACTTCGTGAAGCACGGCGGCGACGCCAAGCTGGTGCCGCAGGAATACCGGTAAATCCCTTAGGTCCAATACGCCTCTCCGTTGATTGTCCTTTCCGTCGCCCTGTACTCCATCGGAGCGGCTTGGGGCAACAGCAACAGCCAAGTATCCTGGAATACCTACGAAACCGATCATTTCGAGGTCGTTTTTCATGAGGATGTGAAACCACAAGCCGATTTGGCCAAGGATTTCCTGGAACAGGCTTATGCCCGCATCCGCGCGGACTTGGACGTGCCGGAAAGGGGGATCCGCATCACCGTGGTTCTGACCGGGCTGCCGGACGAATCCAACGGCGTTTCCATGCCATTAGGACACCGTATCGTCATTTACACGCGGCCGGCCCAGGTGATCGCCTCGGGTGAAATCGCCTGGTTGAAAAGGGTGCTGGCGCATGAACTCACCCATGAACTCACCTTCCTGGCGTTGCGGAAATCTTTTTTCGGGATTTATTCCGAGTTGTACAAGGCTTCCTACCTGCCTGCCTGGTTCACGGAAGGCGTGGCGCAATACGAAGCCGAGTCTTGGGACGCCAAGCGCAACACTTTTTTCGCTCATGCCCTGTATAATTCCGCCTTGGAACCTTATCCTAACCTGGCTACTTATACCAA
>JBGPFT010000086.1:0-7666 GCA_041483475.1 Fibrobacteria bacterium
ATAACAGGCTGATCTCCCCCAAGCGTTCACAGCGACGGGGAGGTTTGGCACCTCGATGTCGGCTCGTCGCATCCTGGGGCTGTAGAAGGTCCCAAGGGTTTGGCTGTTCGCCAATTAAAGCGGCACGCGAGCTGGGTTCAGAACGTCGTGAGACAGTTCGGTCCCTATCCGATGTGGGCGCTGGATACTTGAGGGAATCTGACTCTAGTACGAGAGGACCGAGTCGGACGAACCACTGGTGTATCCGTTGTTCCGCCAGGAGCAATGCGGAGTAGCCAAGTTCGGACAGGATAAACGCTGAAAGCATCTAAGCGCGAAGCCCCTCCCAAGAAGAGGTATCCCGTGGGCTTTAGGCCCCCAAAAGACCCGTTGTAGACTACAACGTCGATAGGTCGCAGATGTAAGTCCCGTAAGGGGCGCAGTCGAGCGATACTAATAGGTCGTGCGGCTTTCATACCGCCTTCATGTCAATGCAAAGGAAAAACCCCTTGCATCCAACAATGGGAGCCAGTTTTTAAAAGCTTCTCCCTTATAGGTGAGTTGTCGTCAAAACTCGAATGCTTTACTTACAGGAATATGATTTTCGCCGAAAAAATTTCCTTGGCGCACATAGCCTGGGGGCAACACCCGTTCCCATCTCGAACACGGAAGTTAAGACCCAGCGCGCCCATGATACTGCGGGCACCGTCCGCGGGAAAGTAGGTCCGCGCCAAGGTATTTTCATAAAAAAGCCGGCTCCGCAAGGGGACCGGCTTTTTTATCATGCGCCCGTTTTAAAAAGAGGTCGGCAGACCCGGCAGCCGCATCAAGATGCCCAGCGCCAAAATCGCGGCCGCGCAAAACGCCAGCACGAACCGGAAATTCAGACTTGGGGAACGCGGAAGATCCGGGGAAATGGAAACGCCATCCTCGGCGGGAAGCCATAAGGCGCGTACGATTTTGAAGTAAAAGAAAAAGGAAATCAAACCCGTTCCCACCGAAAGTACCAGAATGGGGAAAAAGCCTCGCGGCATGAAGAGGCCCGGTTTTAAGGCCCCGGAAACCACTGCGAACTTGGCCGCGAACCCCGCGGTAAGGGGAATTCCGGCGAGGCTGAACAAGGCCAATGTCAATCCCCCCGCCACCCAAGAATGGCGCTTCCCCAGGCCGTTCAAATCCGCGATGTCGTCCACATCGGAATTCTGCGTGCCTAAAACCATCAGGGCGGCGATCACGCCCAAAGTCGTGAGCCCATAGGATACGAGGTAAAAAAGGAAGGCTCCCGGAGAATCCAGGAGCAGGCTCAGCAGAATGAACCCGGCGTTGGCCACGGCGCTATAAGCGAGCAAACGCTTGAGCCGCGTCTGGGCAAGGGCCTGAAGATTTCCGAATACCGCACAGCAAGCCGCCACAGCGATAAGAACGGGTTTCCAAACCGCGTGCAGCGAAGCAAAAGGACCCCAAAGCAAAAAGGCGAGTAATCCGAAAGACGCCAATTTGGCCGGCACGGCCAAAAAGGCCAGGGAGGCCAAATTCGAACCTTCATACACGTCCGGAAGCCAGAAATGCAAAGGGGCTGATCCGGTTTTAAATAGCAGGGCGGCTAAAAGGAAAAGCAGGGCCATTTTGGCCAAGACGAGGTCCGGTGCTGAACCTTCCGCGACCAGGCGCCCCAGTTTTTCCTGAATCGCATCAAGACGGAATTCCCCGGTGGCGCCATAAAGGAAGGCAAAACCCAACAAAAACAGGCTGCTGGCGAAAATCCCCAGCACCAGGTATTTCATCCCCGCTTCGTTGGCCCGGGCGTCGCGGTGATTGAAACCCGCCAGCACATAGGACGGAATCGAAACCAGCTCGAAGGCGATGAACAAAGTGGCCAAATCCCCGGCCAGCGGTAAATGGAAAACACCCAGGGCCTGGGCCAGCGCCAAAATACGGAAGTCGGTTCCATGCACCTTCAGCTTGGGCAAATAATCCTCGGCCAAAATGACGGAGATAAGAGCGAAGCCCAAGCCCGCATAAGCCAGGAATTTTCCCGTCGCGGTGACGCGGATGGCTCCGCCGAAGAATTCCTGTCCAGGAACCAATTTGAGTGCGGTGAGAACGGCGCATAGGGCCAGCGCGGCCACCGTGATAGCATGGGAAAGACGCTCGTGGCGCGGCCATAACGAAGCGACCAGAAGCAATAAACCGAAACCGGCCAGAAGTGGGACTTGAGTCAGGAAATAGGCGTTCATATCAACCTGTCCATCCCACCGGATCGAGGAAGAGAATGGCTCTTTCCACCGGATGCAGAAGCAACATGGGGTAAAGGCCTAGCGCCAGCCATATCGCGGCCAAGACCAGCGCGATGGCGGTTTCGCCCGCGTCCAGGTCACGCGAAAGTATGGCTTCCGAACGCCCCGCACTCGAAGAGGAACCGAGGAATACGGAATGGAAAAATCGCACAAGAGCGCCCGCACCGATCAAGGCACCCGAAGCCGCGAAAAAGACCAGCCAAGGCGAGGCCTGAAAGGCGGCGAAATAAATCAGGATTTCGCCCACGAAATTGCTCAAGCCCGGCAGGCTGGCACTGGCGAAAATCGCCAACAGCAAGAAGGCCGTCAACCGGCGTTGTCGACCGCGCAGGCCGGTGAGCAGCCCCTTGTCCGGGCTTTCCTCACCCGGAAGCACCCGAGCATCGAGGGAGAAAAGTAGAACCATGATGAGCCCATGGTTGAAAACCAAAAGCACGGAGCCGGATAAACCGGTAGTGGCGGCGTCACCCGCGCCCACCGCCGTAAACACGCCCAGCGCCAGCAGGGACAAATGCGACAATGAGCCGTACGCCAACAAATCGATCAGCCGCTCCTGGGCCAAGGTGAGCATCGCTCCGTAGACAACGCCCATGACGGCCAGAATTTGCAGTTGCGGCGCGAAGCGTAGAATCTCGCCGGAAAAAGAGGGCGCCAAAATCATGATGAGCCCGAACGCGCCCATCTTGGACATGGCGGCCGAAAGCAAAGCGCGGCATGCCGGTGGCGCCACGTTGTAGGTGTCGCGCAGCCAGCCGTGAAAACCGAGCAGCGGCAGCTTCACCGAAAAGCCGAGAAGGAAGCCGCCGAAAACCCAAAGACGGACGTTAGGCGCCATTCGGGAAACGACCGCGGCAAGCCCGTGCAATCCGGGATCCCGGAGATCCGCGGCGCAAACGGCGGCGATGGAAACCAGCATGGGCAAGCTGCCCGCCAAAGTGAAAAGCACGAAGCGCAATAGCACGGGATAAACCCTGGGGGCATGGAATCCCGGCTTGCCATAAAGGCCAATCCAGAAATAAACCGCGATGAGCGCGGCTTCCCAGAAGAAATAGAAGAGCAGCAAGGAGTCGGAAGTGAACACGCCCGCCAACGCTGCCACCAAGGCGAAAGCGCAGGCGTAATACGATTTTCCGTAGCGGCACTCCCGATCGCGCAGCAAGGTGAACACCACCGGCGGACAAAGCCCCAGCAACAGCACGAAAGAGGCGTTGCACCCGTCGAGAAAAAATCGCGGAATCATTTCGAAACCGGACACGCCCAGGTGAAAAGCCCGCGACTGAATCGAAAACCCGGAGTCCGAAGCCAAAGCCAGTATCGCGGTCAGGGATGTCAGCGCGGAATAGCAGTAGGAGAATATCGCGGCCAGCGCCGAAAGGGATTTGGGTTTGACCGGATAGAAGGCGAAGAATAGGGCGCCGAGTATCGGCAAGACCAGAATTGCGAGGAGCGAGCTGGTCATATCATCCCCGCAGCAGGAAATAAGCGGCGAAGGCGGCGGCCAGAAGCATCAATGCCGCGTAGCGCTGCACGTTACCGGTTTGTAGGCGCCGCAGCAGGAAGGATGCCCTTTCACCGATCCAACCCATCGCGCTCAATGCACCGATGAAAATGTTTTCGAACACGAGCCGGAGCAACCAAGCCGCAGCCTTGAGCGGCAACACGAGCAGCGCGTTATAAACGTCATCGAAGTAGAACAGGCGCGTCAACGGGCCGACACCCCCTCCGCCGAAAACGGAGAAACGGGCCAACCCTTTGAAGAGCAATTCGCGGCGGCGCGAGGTGGAAAATACGGCGAAGCATCCTGCGGCCAACGCGAGGTTGGCGACCAGACTCGGAAACACATGGCCCCAATGCAGGGGGACGAGGCGGCCACTGAACCAGGCAAAAGACGGCGCGGCTAAGGCGAGAATTCCGAGCACCAGGCGTACCGAACGGCTCTTTTCCCTGGGGTTGCCATCATGCCCATGACCGGACTCCGGTTCATGCGCATAAGCTGCTTCGCGGTCGTCGCTGGAAAGGTATCCGAGCAGCCGGAACAGATACAGGGCGGACAGGGATTCCACCACCAAGACTATTGAATAAAGCCATCCGCCGGAAATATGCAGCCCGAATCCGTCGAGACGGGAATTGCGCAAGGATTCCAACACCGCTTCCTTGGTGAAAAAACCTGCGGAGAGATAGGGGATCAGCCCTGCGCCGCCGATGCATCCCACCCAAAAGGCGAGGCGCGTTATTGGCAAAGTTTTGAGAACGCCCTGAAGACGCCGCACATCCTGCTCATGATGCGCGGCCAGAATGACGCTGCCGGCCGCGAGGAACAAAAGCGCCTTGAAGAAGGCATGGCCGAAGAGATGCAGCATGGCGGCTCCGGATGAACCCGCGGCCAAGGCCAGGAACATGAGGGCGAGGTTCGACAAGGTGGAATAAGCCAGTATTTTCTTGATGTCGGTTTGGGTCAATGCCAGCAAAGCTCCCACGATCAAGGTGGTTGTGGCGCAAATGCCGATGACCATCCGGGCTTGGGGAAAAACCGAATACAGCCAGTCCAGCCGCATCAGGAGATAAACGCCCGCCGTCACCATGGTGGCGGCATGGATGAGCGCGCTTACGGGCGTGGGACCGGCCATGGCGTCGGCCAGCCATACATGGAGCGGAGCCTGGGCCGACTTGGCGAAGGCGCCGCCGAGCAACAGAAGTGCCGCCAAACCCGCCGCTTTTTCATGCCCGACGATGAGCTCGGATCCATGCGCATGCAATTCGGAAAGCGACACGGTGCCGAAAGCCCCAAAAAGTGTGAACACGCCCAATAGGAAAAAAATATCGCCGATGCGGTTGACAAAGAAAGCTCGAAAAGCCGCCAAGGGAACACCGGGTTGGTCCCAGTAATGGCCGATGAGGAGGTAGGAGCAAAGTCCCACGCCTTCCCAGCCGAGGAAAATAAGGACGAGGTTGTCGGATAAAACCAAGGTGAGCATCGAAGCCACGAATAGATTGAGGCCGGCGAAGAAGCGGCCTTGCTCCCGGTCCTCGCGCATGTACCCGATGGAATACGCGGTGATGAGGGATCCGAAAAAGGTGACGAGCAGAACCATGCACAATCCCACGGAATCTAAGCGAAGACGGAGAGCGGCCTGGAAGGCATGCGTGGAAATCCACGGGCCCAAATCCAGCGTCACCGGCGCGCCTTCTCCCAGCACGTCCATGGGAATGAATCCCAGGGCCAATGCGAAAGACGCCGCCACCGCGCCAACAGCGATTCCACCCAGGACGTTGTAAGGCAAGCGTCGGCCGAAGAAGATTAATGCCAAGGCCGAAATTGCGGGAAAAGCCGGCAAGGCCAACAAGGCCAAGGGGCTCATGATCCGCTTTCCCCCAGCTTGGCGATGCGATCCGGCGAAATATCGTGGAAATTCTTGAACAGCACGATGACCATGGAAAGGCCTACCGCCGCTTCCACGGCCGCCACGCCGATGGAAAGCATGTACAGGTAATGACCGGTTTCAGTAGTCCCCCAGCGGAAATAATTGAAGGACACCAAGGCGATGTTGACGCCATTCAAAATGATCTCTACCGACAGCAAGATGAGAATGAGGCTACGGCGACGGAGCATGCCCAAACAGCCGATCAACACCAGCAGCAGGGATAGGGCGAGGGAGTTGGGGAGATTGAACATCAAGCCCCCCGACGCCGGGAGAAGTTTATGGCGGCGATGATGCCGGCCAGGATCAGGAAGCTGATCAGTTCAAAGGACACGGTGAGCGGATTGTTCGCCGGATCCCGAAATAACAGATCCGCCATGGAGGCCAAAGAGCCGAAGCCAGGTTTGCTGATGGGAGTGGGCGTGATTGCGGAAGCGGCGCGATAAACCGGGGGAACGACGATGAACGCCATCGCCGCAAGCAAAGACAGCAGCAATGCCGTCCGCAAGAAACCCGCCGCGCCGGGGCGAATCGGAGCGGTTTCGCCGGGAATTTCCCCTCCCTTGGGCGCGGGATTGATCATCATGATGACGAAGGTGAACAACATCATGATGGCCCCGCCGTATACCAGGATTTGCAATATGGCCACGAAAGGCGCCTGAAGCATCAGATATAAGAACGATGTAGGCAGGAAAGAAAGGATGAGGAGCAAGGTGGATCGCACCGGGTTTTTCGCCAGGACCACGGCGAGGGATAGCGCGATCAACCCTAGGGCGGCGATGGCGAAAAGAGGGTCGAGGATTTGTGGCGACACTGGATTACGCCGTTGGATTTTAACGCGGAATTCCCCGGCGGACCCGCGATTTTCGTCCAAATTGGCGGTTTATATGTAGCAAGAACCGCCCCGCTTATAAAGGAATACGGAATCCGGATGCAGGAGAATTGGGGGTGAGTTATAGTTAGGAAATGCAGGTGAGAATGTTTGGCCTCCATCCCGCGATTCTCGCGGCGATGTTGCTCGGAAACGCCTATGGCCAATGGCAATTGACCTGGTCCGATGAATTCGACGGGGCGGCTAACACCTTGCCCGATCCCACGAAATGGAATATCGAGGTAGTGGCCAATCCGGCCAACAATGAGGCCCAGTACTACACCAACCGCACCCGAAACGTCAGCCTGAACGGGGCGGGTCAACTGGAACTCACTGCATACAAGGAGGTTTACGGCGGCAAGCAATACACCTCGGGCCGTATCAACGGCTCGGGAAAATTCCAGCAAACCTACGGCCGTTGGGAAGCCATGATGAAACTGCCCGCGGGCACCGGCATGTGGCCGGCTTTCTGGATGCTGGGCAACAATATCGGCAGCGTCGGCTGGCCCGCCTGCGGCGAGATCGACATCATGGAAAATCGCGGAAGGTTGCCTTATAATTCCCAGTCCGCCATTCACGGCCCGGGATACTCGGGCAACACGCCCATCGTCCATGCCTACACCTTACCCGCCACCGCGCCCAGCTTTTTCGCCGCCTTTCACGTGTTCGCGGCGGAATGGGACGCGGCCCAGGTACGCTTCTATGTCGACGGCAATTTGCATTACACCGTCAATCGCACCGACATCGAAGTGTATGGTACCTGGGTTTTCAACCACCCCTTCTACACCCTTCTGAACCTGGCCATAGGCGGCCTGTTCGACGGCAACCAGCTTCCCCCGGATTCAGCCTTTCCGGCCAAGGTGACGGTGGAGTATGTGCGGATTTATACGGCGAGTGCAATAGCCATTCGACCCGGAATGGAGAGGCGAATATTCCTCGGCATTCCCGATGCGGAGGCCCTGACTTTTCGCGATTTCAATGGAAGAAAATTGTCGGTGCTTCCGATCAATTATTCAGCAGCTTGTCCATCCCGTAAATAAATTACTGCCGGGTTTGGTGGACATGCAAATCAAACCTCGTTCCGACACGCATGTTTCCTC
>JBGPFT010000087.1:0-7651 GCA_041483475.1 Fibrobacteria bacterium
ACCGAAGCTGGCTGCCATGGTCAGCAGTTTGACCGGGCTGGGAGGCGATTTTGCCTTCCATTGCCGGAAAGCGTTCGCAAGAAACAGCAGGGTGACGAGAACGGTGGAGAAATCCCAAAACCGGCGAAAGATATCGAAAACCGGTGGGGGAATTAGGAATCCTCCCGAGGAATAGAATTGAGTGACCAGCGAGAACAGCTTGGCCGGCGAATGCAGGATGGCCGCTCCGAACCAGAACAGGCACATCCACCAGTCCAGCCGCGCCGTGACGGGGCGGTAGGAATTCACCTTGGAGTCGTAGATGCGCATGAAACCGTTGACCTGCATGGCCCCATGCCATGTGCCCCAGGCCACCGTGGCGCAGGCCAAGGCGTTGAGATTGAGGAAGGAGTACAGTCCGCAAATCGCGATGAGCAGCAGCGGGATGGCGGTAAAGCGGAGCTTGAAGCGCCGGAACAAATCGGGGTCGCTGTAAGCGCGGATGAATCCCGGTAGGTGATGGCCGAAGCCGCCGAAACCCAGGACATAAATCCCCAGGACTTCGGGGGCGAAACGCCCTTTGATGGCGAAAACGCAGGGAACGATGAGCAGAGGGGTTAGAATGAAGAAGAGCAAATCCCGTTTGGGACCCAGGATCCACAGATTCCGATGCGGGGCAAGGGGGAGACTCACGTCAGGCAAGAAATAGCAATTGGCGACAATCGCTATATTCCCACGAAACGACATGGCAGCTGCGAAAATCCTGACTCCGACGATGGGGGCAGGACGGTTTTGGATTCTGGGCCCCTGGCGCGATCTCGGTTTCTTCGTTCTGACTCCGGCCCTGATCATCCCCTTGGTGTTGGCCATGCAATCGCATGTGAATCTTTCCGCTTTGGGGGTGTGGGTTCTCGGCATTGGCGGATTCGGGCATCATTTGCCCGGCTTCATACGCGCCTATTCGGATCCGGAGCTGTTTCGGCAGTATAAGGTCCGGTTCATCGTCGCCCCCATTCTTTTGGCGCTTGTTTGCGGCCTTTTTTCCTATTACGACCTGAACGCGGTGACTTTGACGGTGGCGGTATGGGGGGCTTGGCATGGCGCCATGCAAATTCACGGGTTTCTGCGGATTTACGACGCCAAGGTCAAGTCTTTCGCTCCGGCCACCGCCTGGCTGGATTGGCTGATGTGTCTGACCTGGTTCGCCCTCGCCATTTTGCATTCACCCGTAAAGCAATTCGCGTTGTTCAGCCATTTTTACTTGTCCGGAGGGCCGTTGATTTCACCGGTAGGATTGACCGTCTTCCGGCATGCTTGGGACGCCGGAACGGCGATCATCGCTTTCCTGTTTCTGGCCAATACCTTCCGGCAATGGAAAAAAGGAGTTCCACCCAGCCCCGTCAAGCTGCTGACCATGGCCGCCGGCTTTTCCTTTTGGTGGTATTGCATGGTCACCCTGAACAACCTGCTCCTCGGCGTGATCCTATGGGAGATTTTCCACGACATCCAGTACAACGCCATCGTCTGGCTTTTCGAGCGCCGACACGTGGACGCCGATCGGAATGCCGGATGGGCGGAAAAATTCCTGTTTCGGCCGGGCGCCGCGAGGCTGGCCTTTTACACCCTCCTCATCGCGGGCTACGGTTACATCGGCGTGGTTTCCTCGTACGTGGATATCCAACTCCCCGAAAAAATCGTGACGGGGGAAACCTCCGTGACCTGGATGCTGCGCGTACTCGCAGTGTCGGCCTTCCTGTACTTCTATTACGACGGTTTCATCTGGCGAGTCCGGAACCCGAACACCCGCAAGGGCCTGGGTTTGGAGGAGGGGGAAAAGACGTCCTCGGACCCGGATTTTCTCCCCGTGAGCGGAATCCGACACGGGCTGAAATGGGTCCTGTTTGCCGCGCCGGTGCTGGTCCTGGGTTTGGCCCAGCACCGGGGTGGGAATACGGATCAACGCCGTATGTTCGCCAATCTCATCCAAACCGTTCCTGAAAGTTGGTTTGCGCATTATATGTACGCGACTTTTCGCAAGCTCGACGGGGATTATCGGGGGGCCGCGGAACATTACCGAAAGGCGGTGCGATATAATCCGGGATCCGACCAGGCCCATATGTTCCTGTCCGACATGCTGTACAAGCTCGGCGAGGATTCCGAGGCGCTGGAACAATATCGAAAAGCCGTGGAGTTGGAACCCGCCGACGCGGAGGCGCGGAACAACCTGGGTTATCTGTATTTGCGCGCCGGTAGGCCGGAAAAGGCCGAGGAGCAGTTCCGCGCCGCCCTGACTCTGGCCCCGGACGAACCGGATCCGTCCTTTGGGATGGGGGAGGCCCTGCTGGATCAGCAGCGGTTCCATGAAGCCGAACCGTATCTGCGTCAAACTCTAAGTGTTTTTCCCCAGCATTCCGGGGCGCTGGAAGGACTGGGACGGATTCGCGAGGCGGAAGTAAGGGACTCGGTCCTTAAATCCCGAAGGAGCGCCGAACCACCCAATACAAAGCCACCATGGTGATGGCGGCGCTGGCCGGGATGACGACGCGCTTGAAGTACCAGGGCCGGTTCCACATCCAACGGGTGAGGGTGAAGGCGGCGGTGATCACCGCAAGCTGGCCCAATTCCACCCCGAAGTTGAAGCCGGCCAAGGTGGACCAGAATTTTCCGGGGGGCAGGCCGAATTCGCGCAAGGCGCCCGCGAACCCGAGTCCATGCACCAGGCCGAAGCAAAATACTATCAGCCAACGCGAGGCTTTCAACTCGCGGAAGAAGATGTTTTCGATCCCCACCACGGCGATGGAGAGGGCGATCAGCGGCTCGACCACGCGGGATGGGAGGGACACGACCCCGACCAGCGACAGGCCCAAGGTGATGGAATGCGCCACCGTGAAGGCCGTGACCTGCCATAGCAGGGGTTTCATCCGGGTCGAGAAGAAGAAAAGGCCGAGTACGAAAAGAATGTGGTCCAACCCCAGGGGGAGAATATGGGTGAACCCGAGGCCGATGAAGCGCAGCACGACGTTTTCCGTTTTCACGGGTACGGTGGATCCGGCATGGCGGGCCTGATCCAGCAGAACCACCAGGGAATCCCGGGCCACCGGAAACCGGAAGGGGCGATCGGGGCCCGTCCATTTGCGCAGCAGTACGCTGTCTTTCCATATAACGGAGATCTCGGAAATGGGTTCGATCCCGAATTCGGCGAAAAGCTGAACGCTGACGTCCATGTTTTCGCGTCGGGATGGCAAGGCACCGCCCAAGGTGATTTGCTGGGAGGAGATCCAAAGGTCGGCGCTGTCGAGCCCGTCTTCGGGGCCCTTGCCGTTCGGCTTCCAGCGGATCACCTTGAGATTCTCGACCAGGCGGCCATCGAGCTTGAGCCGAACCCTGGCCTGCAAATAGTCCGCCACCTTGATTTGGTACAGCAGCGTCTTCTCGCGCCTCTTTTGCGGATCGGTTTCCATGATGGCGGCGACCCCCACCGTGCTGCAGAAATCATCGGTTTTTCCCGCGACGGTGACGGTGATGGAATCGGGGTCGATGAGGTGGATCGAGACCTTGGAGGTGCCGTTGGGATGCGCGGCCAAGCGCATCGGGCAGGCCAAGAGCCAAGCCAGGAGAATGAAATGGACCGGTTTCAGGAAGGAATGAAAATCAGGCTTCACGAAGAAGCGAAATTAGCAAATGGGGCGGCGGAGCCAGAAATCAATTGACGAAGATGGGCCTGGAAATGCGATGCGCTGCGTTTTTAAGTATGAAGAGATACAGGCCCCGGCCATGGCCGGCCAAGCTGACGCGGCTTTCGAAAACGCCGAAATTCGGGACCCGGTCTTGGAATACGATTTTTCCGTCGACGGTCGCCAATTGAATCACGGAAAAGCCCCGGTCATAGCCATCCGCCCCGAGTCGGAATCGTAGGCTCAGCGTGGATCCCGATACCGAGGCCGAGAAATCGCGGAGATCGGGGAGAGGAGTTTTGTCGGTGGGAGTGGGCAGATTCCACAAGGTGGATTGCCATACGCCCCGACCGTAGGTGGCGAGGGTAATGCGTCGATCCGCGGGATTCCCGCCCTTGTTGGCGATTTGCAATTCCCGGGCGATGGTATTGGGCAACCCGCCGGAGAAGTCCTGCCATGCGGGCATTCCGTCCTGTTTGAAATACACTCCCACGTCCATCGCGAGGTATACCGAGTTTTGCCCGGCCGCATCGTCGATGGCGACGGAGTTGGCAGGCAGGTTGGGCAGGCCGCTCAAGGTTTCATTGTTCCAGGTAAGTCCGCCGTCGAGGGAATGCCATAGCTTCGAGGAGTCAACGTAACCCATTACGGTGACCCAAACGTTGCTGGGATCGTTGGCGGCCACGGCGATGCCGTAGGGAGTGCCGGCGATGTTTCCCGTGACGTTGGTCCAGTTGACCCCGGCGTTTGAGGTTTTGAACAGAGTCGTTCCCTTGACGAGGTACAGTACATTCGAATTCGAGGGGGCAACGGTCATGTTCCACGCGTCTCCCGTGCCGCCCAGGGTTCCCAATTGAGCCCAGGAGGCTCCCTCGTTGATGGAGCGCCATACCTGTCCGTTCCTTCCGGTGAACAGCGCGCTGCTGTTATTGGGATCGCCCGCCCAAACCGTTTCCCAGGGGCCGGCAGGCAAACCGGCGTAGATATTCACGCAGGTGGAAACCGCGCCGTTGGCGTAATTGCAGCGCCGGAAGGCGCCGTTCTGGTTTTCCCCGTAAAACCTGGTTCCCGCCGCGTTGAAGAAACATTCCATGCCGTCGCCGCCGAGGGCGGCCCGGAAGGCGCCGGTTTGCACGCCGCGCACGTCGGTGCCGTCGTCCTGCCGTCCCGTGCAGATCTGGTCGTAATCGGTGCGATGCACGCCGATGCGATAGCTTTGGCCGATGTTCAGGTTGTTGCTGAGGTTGGTCCAAGCGGTGCTGCCGGCGCTGCGCCAGATCCCGCCGTCGGTGACCATGAAAGCCGTCCCGTCCCGGCGGTACTCGGTTGCGTGAATGTCCGGGTGAACGATGCCGGTTCCGACACCGGCCCAGGTCGATCCGCCGTTGGTGGATCGATAGGCGTTGATGCAGCCGGCCATGATCTCGTTGGCGTTGAGGGGATTGGCGCCGAAGGCGTAGTCATACCAGGCTTGGGTGCAGCCGATGGCGGCGCCGGTTCCCGTCTGCGCGAAGGTGAGCCCCGCGTCGAGGGATCGATACACCCCTTCCGTGGCGGCCGAGGCGCCGCGCAGGGCGTATACGTAATCGGGTTGGGCGCTGGTGACGGCCAATTGCATGCGGAATCCGGCGGCCGGAACTGCGGGGACAAGGGTAAAGGTTTCGCCGCCATCCACGGAGCGGTAAAACTTGGTGGTGGAGGCGTATACGATGCTCGGATTGGCGGGGTTGAATTCGATGTCATACACCGTTTCCCAGGTGATGCCCGCGGCGGCGTGGAAAGTTGTGCCTCCGTCATTGGAAATTTGCAGTCCGGTAGTGGTGGCCACCAGCAGCCTTTCGCCGTTGCCCGGATCCACCTTGATTTTCAAGATTTCCATGTTGTCGGCGATGGCGTAGGAGAGTCCGGTGGTTTGCCAGGTGGCGCCCCCGTCGATGGATTTGAGGACTCCGACGCTCCAGGAATCCTTATGGTCCCCGTCGCCGGTGCCGAGATAGATGATGTTCGGGTTGGAGGAATGATAAGCGGCCGAAGCCGCCCCGAGCACGGCGATCCTGTCCGTGCCGGTGGACCAGGTGGTTCCGCCGTCCCGGGTCATCCACAGGCCGCCGACGGGGGCGCCCACCATGAAGGAATTGCTATCCGTGGGATGGAACGCGATCCAGTTCAGCCGGCCCGATCCGAGGGTGTTGCTGGAATATGGGCCGAGCGGCTGCCATTGACCTGCCGCCGCGGTTGCGGCCCCCTTGCCCAAGGGCATGCCCTGAGCCTGTCGAAGGGCGGTTTTTCCGAGTGCCCGATCGGCGATGATCTGTTGGCCGATTTCCAGCACGCGCAAATCCCCCGCGGCATAGGCGACGCGGGGTTCCACGTAATTGGCCCAGCGGTGAAAGTGGATATCGTTTCCCTCTTCCTCCTCCTCGCTGTAAGGATTCGGGGGGGCCAATAGCGCGGTGAGATCTTGGGCGCGTGCCGCCGCTTCCCCGGCCTTTTCCATTTCGAAGGCTTTTTTGACGTCATGGAAATTCGCGCCTCGGCGGTTTTTAAGGTCCCTCCATGGGGTTTGGGCACAAATCGCCCCAACCAATGCGCAGGTGAGGAACCATGTTTTGCAGGAGAAACCCACCCACCAATTATACCATTACCCCTTCGGACACGCTTGGTTTCCGTGGTAAATTCAAAGGCCTGGGGGGTATTACGACCTGGCTCTTTGAGCGTTTGCGACAGCGGGGCGTTCTACATTAAGCCCCATGCCTTCCTCCCCGGCCCGCGTTCCCAGACCCCAAGGCTTCGTCCACCCTTTCCTGGAGGCGGCCTCGGGCCGCGCGCCGTCACGCCCGCCCGTATGGATCATGCGCCAAGCCGGGCGCTATTTACCGGATTACCGCCGCGTGCGAAAACTGTTTCCGAGTTTTCTTGACTTTTGCCGATCCCCGGAGCATGTGGCCGAGGTCACGGTGCAACCCGTGGATCAAATCGGCGTGGACGCGGCCATCCTGTTTTCGGATATCCTGGTGCTTTTGCCGCCGATGGGATTGAAACTCGAATTCGTCGAGGGCGAGGGCCCGGTGGTGCACAATCCCGTGCGCGACGCCGCGGCCATAGACGCTTTGCCGGGCGGAGACGTCAACGCGGATCTGAATTACGTCTTCGAGGGCATTCAATTGACCTTGCATGATTTGGCCGGTTTCGTCCCGCTGATAGGCTTCGCGGGCGGCCCCTTCACGGTGGCGTCGTACATGGTGGAAGGCGGGTCGTCCAAGGAATTGGCGAAGCTGAAGGCGCTGATGTTTTCCGACCCCAAGGCTTTCCACATGCTTTTGGAAAAACTGGCGACCATCACCGGAGCCTATCTCTGCGAGCAAATCCGCCAAGGCGTGCACGCCGTGACCATCATGGATTCCTGGGCCGGCTATCTAGGCCCCGCCGACTACCGCGAATTCGCCTTCCCGCATACCCGAGCCGTCATCGCCAATGTCAAAGCCCAATTCCCCCGGGTGCCGCTGATCCACTACGCCAACGGAGCCCCGGCCCTGGTCGACGATTTCACCAAGCTGGGCGCCGACGTGGTGGGCCTGGACTGGAGAACCGATTTACGCGACGTCTTCAAATCGCATCCGGGGCAGGTCTTTCAAGGGAATTTGGATCCGTGTTACTTGTTTGCTTCGTCGGAGAAGATTGCGGCGAGGGTGGGGGAGATGAAAGCGGTGATCGGGAATCGTCCGCATATTTGGAATTTAGGTCACGGAATCCTTCCCGATACTCCCGTGGAAAACGCAAGGGCGTTTGTGCGGGCGGTGCATGGGGAGGGGTGAGGTTTAGCTGTATCGAATGATGTAAGGGGAATAGGAAATCCTCTTCACCATTGAGCAATGGAACTGAGTGATGTTTATATCTACCGCCTTCGTTCGAAAGCATGAAACATGAAGTGCAAGAATCAATTATTGCTTGATTCTAACTGCCCCATTCCAAATACGCATAACCGATTGCACCAAGCG
>JBGPFT010000088.1:0-7604 GCA_041483475.1 Fibrobacteria bacterium
ACACCCCCCTCTGCGCGGAGTGATCAGCGAAGCCCGCCATCGCCCCGTCCTCGATCCGCGCCAGATCGCGCAGGGCCGTAAACTGGATTTGCTGCGCCGCGCCGATCAGGCCGCGCGATCCGGCTCGACGAAAATCACCCAGGTCCAGGCCCGCGCCAACGACTCCGTTTCCGAAGTGATGATCTGCAACAGCGACGGCCTGTGGGTGACGGATACCCGCGCCCATTGCCGTTTCCATGTCAGCGTGACGGCCGAAGGCGGGGGAGAAATTTTCGTGGCCGGGGAATCGCCCGGGGAGCAGAGGGGTTTTGAGTTCTTTGAAAATCTCGGCGTGGAAAAACACGCCCAAGAGGCCGCGGAAAGGGCCCTGCGCATGCTCGCCGCCGGTCATGCCCAAGGCGGCAAGATGCCGGTGGTGATGGGCAGCGGCTTCGGCGGCGTCATTTTCCACGAGGCCTGCGGGCATCTTTTGGAAACCGAGGCCGTGCGGCATAAGGCCTCGGCGTTCGCGGGAAAAATCGGGGAGCGCATCGCCCATCCCGAGGTGACGGCCGTGGACGACGGCACCTTGGCCCATGCCTGGGGCTCGGTGGCCGTGGACGACGAAGGCAGGCCGGCGCAGAAAACCGTGCTCATCGAGAACGGAGTGCTCAAGACCTATATGAGCGATCGCGTCGGCGCGGAGGAAACCGGAGTCGCGCTATCCGGCAGCGCGCGACGCGAAAGCTACCAGTACGCCCCGGTTTCGCGCATGCGCAACACCTATATCGCCGCCGGGAAGCACAAGCCGGAGGAGGTCATCGCCAGCGTCGAGGACGGGCTTTACGCCAAGAAAATGGGCGGCGGCTCGGTGAATCCGGCCACGGGGGAGTTCAATTTCGCCGTGGAGGAAGCCTATCGCATTCGCGGCGGGAAAATCGCCGAGCCAGTGCGCGGGGCCACCTTGATCGGCAAGGGACCGGAAATCCTTCCCCTCATTTCCATGGTGGGGAATGATCTGGAACTGGCCGCCGGCACCTGCGGCGCTTCCAGCGGTAGCATCCCGGTGACGGTGGGCCAGCCCACTTTGAAAGTGGACAGCATCTTGGTGGGCGGCCGGTGATCCGTCCCACCGAAACGTTGTCCCCCGCCGCCGCCCTGGATTTCATGTGCGAGGCCGCACGCCGGGAATCGGATCACTTCGACGCCATCGCCGGAGAGTCGGAAAGCCTCGGGCTCGAAATCTTCGAGGGCCAGGTCAAGACCACGGAGATCTCGGCGTCCCGCGGTATCGGCCTGCGCCTTTTCCGGGACGGAAGGCCCGGCTATGCTTTCACCGAAAGGCTGACCCCCGAAGCCTTGAGGCGCACGGTGGCCGACGCCCTCAGCCACACCGATCTCACCGACGCGGTGGATTTGGATCTTCCCCGACCCTCCCCGCTTCCCGCCGTCGATCTCGAACTTTATCGCCCCGAGCTGGAATCGGTTTCCCTGGAGGAAATGAAAACCCTCGGGTTGCGGTTGGAATCACTGGCCAAATCCCTGGACCCGCGCGTGGAGAACGTGCCCTATCTTGGCGTCTCCCGCGGCAGCGGAATGTCCATGATCCGTAACTCGAACGGAGTGGCGTACGCGTCGCGATCGAACAGCATTTCCGCGGGGCTGGGCGTGGTGGCGAAGCAAGGCGAGGCGCGCAAGATGGGAGTATACACGCGCGGCGGAAGGACATTCGCATTCGACCCGGATTTCATGGCCAAAACCGCGGTGGTCCGCGCCGTGGAACTTTTGGAGGCGGCGCCATTGCCCTCAGGAGATTATCCCATCGTGTTTTCCAACCGCGTCAGCCCCCAGCTGTTTTCCATGTTTTTCTCGCCGTTTTTCGCCGAAGCCGTGCAAAGGGGCCAATCGCGCCTACAAGGAAAACTGGGGCAAAGCATCGCCGCCCCGGAACTGAACCTAAGCAGCGATCCCTGGATCCCCGGAGCCCCCGGCTCCCATCTCTTCGACGGCGAAGGCGTGGCCGCGCGCAAGCTGGATGTCGTGCGCGGCGGCGTCCTGCAAACCTATTTGCACAACCTTGAATCCGCGAAAAAAGACGGAGTGACTCCCACGGGAACGGGGGCGCGGGGTTATACCGGCAAGGCCGGCACCGGCTTTGCCAACGCCATGGTGGGATTGGGAAGCCAATCGCTGGAAGAAATTTTGGCCGCTGTTCCCCGCTGCTTTTATGTGGTCAAACTCGAAGGCGGATCGGGATGCTCGGCGGTGTCGGGGGAAATATCCATCGGGGCGCAAGGCTTCCTCTATGAGCGGGGTCAGCGCGTTCGGGCCGTCGATCGCGTGACCTTAAGCGCCAACTTCTTCGAGTTGCTGCCCCGCATTCGGGATCTATCCAACCGCTATTCGGACGCCTTCTCCTCCGTCAAGGTTCCCGACCTGTTGGTGGACGAAATCCACGTGGCGGGATGATGATCCGCGTCGACCAGCTGCATGCCCGATACTCGAAGGGCGAGGGGGCCGATGCCTTGCGCGAACTCGATCTGGAAGTGAAGCCCGGCCGAATCTACGCCTTGTTGGGGCCCAATGGCGCCGGCAAGACCACGCTGTTGCGCTGCCTGACCGGTTTATTGCCTCCCGCTTCAGGTTCCATGCGAATACTCGGCGTGGAAATTCGGGAAACTTTCCCGCGCGAATTGCTGCGCCGCATGGGCGTGCTGCTGGAAAGCCCCGGGGCTTATGGGCGCATGACCGCGGAGGACTACCTGAATTTTTTCGCGGGCTTCCATCTCCCCGGCAACCCCTCCGTCCGCATCCGGGAATTGGCCCAGGCCTTTGAACTCGAATCCCTGGACATCCGCATCGCCAAGCTGTCCCAGGGCAATCGCCGCAAGGTGCAGCTCATGCGCTCCCTGCTCCATCATCCCGCCTTGGTGCTTTGGGACGAGCCCACGGAACATCTGGACCCGGGCGCGCAGAGGCGGGTGCTTTCGCATCTCAGGACATACGTCTCTAGGGGAGCCTCGGCCCTCGTTACCTCGCATCGGTTGGAACAGATGGAGGAATGGGCGGACGAATACGGTTTCCTGCGCCAGGGCGGAATCGTTCACACCCTTTCCCGCGCATCCCTGGGCGCGAACGTTGAAGAAGCCGAAATAGAGGGCGCGGGAGCCGTGGCCGCTGTGCAAAACCTGGTCACCGCCCGCTTCGCCTCCGCCGAGGCGATTCCACCGGAGCAACTTCACCAGGGAAGTTGGGGATTCCGCCTGCGCGGACGGGAAGTCGCCGCGACGCTTCCGGATTTCGTGGAAGCCGCCGTGCGCGCGGGCGCGCGCGTGCTGCGCGCCGAACCTAAACGGAGTTCATTGGAAAGCTTGTACCGGCGTTTCGTGGAGGAAACGCCGTGAAGGACGCCTTGCGATTGGCGCGCCATGAATGGGCCCAGGTGCTGCGGGAACCGCGCTTCCTCATCCCCTTCGCCGTCGCACCCGCCTTCGTCATCGTCTTGCAAGGGGTTGCGCTTTTTCTGCTTCCCCCCGATCCCGCCGCGCGCGCCTTGATGACGCGTTCCTTCCTCGCCGTGCTTTCCCTGATCGGGGCTTCCATGGCTGTGCCCTTGGGCGCCGATGCCTTCGCCGGCGAAAAAGAGCGCCAAACCTGGGAAACCTTGCTTTGCCTGCCGGTGTCCCGCGGGCAACTGTTCGCGGGCAAAGTTTTGGGAATACTCCCCTTTCCCCTGCTCGTCGGGTGGACGGGCCAGGGGCTGGCGTTGGCCATTTCCTCGCTGCGCGGAGGCGTGTTCCTCCCCGAATTCTACGCCCCGCTTTTGCTGACGCCTTTCCTTTCGCTTTTTTTCTGCGCCCTGTCCACCTTGGTCTCCCTGCGCTGCGACACCGTGCGCGCCGCGGCGCAAATCACCGGCCTAGGCCTTTTATTCCTGTTCCCCGCCGTGACCTTGGCGTCGCAAACCGTGCTGGGGAATTCCACCGTCTTGTCCTGTGTGCTGGCGGGATTGGGAATCGGCTCCACGATTTGCTTCCTGTTGGCAAGACGACGTATTTTTTGAATCCGGCATGCGTTCCCGATTCATCGTCTTTTTGATTTCAACCCTCGGGACACTTTGGGCCGGGGCAGAACGCCCGCCTATCGACGCATTCCAGGCCCGGGGCAAAATGGATTCGTTGCGCGAACAGCTCGACCGGGCGATTTTTCCGCCGGCGGAAAAAAAGGCCTGGCGGGACTGCATACGGGGAAAAAGTGAATTCCTGGCCCAAGGCCGAAAATCCGATCCGGCCTTCGCCGAGGTGGACAGCCTGATTAAACGCGCCAAGGTCGCGCATGCCGATCCCGAAGATCCCGCCGTCCTCGCCTTGATGGAACGGAAATATTCGCTGGAACAAGGGCTGGAAAACGGCTGGAATGCCGCGGCGAAGGGGAAAAACTGCCTCGCGATCGAGGAAAAACGCCGGCGTAAACTGGAATCCATGCTGGATTCGAATCCGGAATACCGGAAATGGAAAAAGGTCGCCGAACCCGCGGAAAATCCGCCCAACCCGATTTGAATGAGATAAGTTTTACCCCGTTCGGAGTGGAAGCGGGCCGGATGGCCGCCCGCCTCGACGCCAAAAGCGGAGGAGCGGGAGGAAAGTCCGGGCACCACAGGACAGGATGCTGGCTAACGGCCAGGCCCGGCAACGGGACGGAAAGTGCCACAGAAAACATACCGCCAGCGCCGCGAGGCGGAGGTAAGGGTGAAAAGGCGAGGTAAGAGCTCACCGCATCCGCCGCGAGGCGGATGGCAGGGCAAACCCCATCCGGTGCAAGACCAAATAGGGCAGCCGCAAAGAGGGTCCGTCTAATCCGCTTCGGCGGTGGGCTGCCGGGTAGGTCGCTTGAGGTGCGTCGCAAGGCGCATCCCAGAGGGATGGCCATCCCCTTCGCCGCCGCAAGGCGGGGAAGGAGACAGAACCCGGCTTACAGGCCCGCTTTCTTCTCCGGCGTTTTATAAGACGCGCACGCGATGACTCTACGAACCCTCCGCCGCGCAGCCTTGGCGCTATCGCTTTTGGCCGCGATATCCTTCGCGCAAAAGGACGCGCGTTTTTTCGACCCCGCTCCGGGTTACACCCGGGCGCGAGACCTGCCGGAAGGGTTTCGAGGCCTGGTCGTCGAAATCGAATTCAACATCAAGGACGCTTTTGAAGGTGCCGAAACGCACAGCGAAGCCGAACAAGCGGTGTATGCCCTTGGCAACAATCTCCATATCAACACGCGCGAATCCACGCTCCGGCACCGGCTTTTGTTCCGCGAAGGCGACACCGTCACCGCGGATCTTTTGCGGGAAACCGAGAAAAGCCTGCGCGGAGAGGAATTCCTGGCAGATGCCATCTTGGAAGCGCGGAAACAAGACGATTCCTCCGTGATCGTCCGGATCACCACCTACGATCAATGGACCACGGTGCCGGCTTTCTCGCTCAACCGCAAAGGCGGGGAATGGGTGTGGTGGCTGGGACCCGTGGAAAGCAATCTTCTGGGCACGGGACAGCGATTGGGGTTTTTCTTCGGCCACGATCTCGAGCGCGACAGCCGCTTCATCGACTTCAACAACAATTCCCTGTCCCCGCTGAAGCTGAAATTCTCCGCCCAATACGCCTGGCTCTCCGACGGCTATTCCTATTACTTCGCCCTTAACCGCCCGCTTTTGGCGCGCACTGATCGCTGGGGCCTTTCCCTTTCGTCCTCCGGCGTCGAATCCTCCGAAAGCATCTACCTGTCAGGAAACGATTTGGATCGCCTGGAACGCGAAGGTCGCCTGGATTCGGCGGGACGCAGGCTTCTGGGAGCCACCCATGTGCTCGGCCAGTGGAGCAAGGTGGGCACGCATGACGCTTATGCGGGTCTCACCCGGGCCTTCGGATACTCCCTCAAGGTGGCCATCGCCCCCTTTTACCAACGCGAGGATCGGTACAACGCGGGCCGATTCGGCATTCCCTACGCCGATACCACGGTGTGGGACAACCTGTACGCCCGCGATACCCTGGGACGACGGGTGGCTCCCGGCCTCAATGAAAGGCGGGATGAATTGCTGGGCGTCGGCCTGAGCCTGTACCAGTACTCCTATAAAACCGTGTACAACTTCCGCAACCTCAAATGGGGCGAGAACCTGGAAACCGGCTGGCGCCTTACCACCTCAGTGGCGCGAAACCAGGAATGGATGGGCGCCTGGAATTCCGAATGGCTGCTGACCCATAAGGCCGTCTACAACGACGCGTGGTGGAATTCCCTGTTTCTCAACGCCAGCGCCGGATTGCGGTATTTCCTCACCAAAGACATGAATTACGACGACGGTTCGGCTTCAACCTATAGCGAATGCCAATGGAAGCCCATCCAATACACCGCGACCGTCGCGACGGCGCAATACGATCTTCTTTTCGCCGGCGCCGCGAGCCGAAGGCTTTATCTGGGCGAGGAATCCGGCCTCATCGGTTTCCCTAATTTCTATTACTCGGGAAGGGCACGTACGCTTTTCGCCGCCGAGCAGAGACTTTTCCCCCCTTTTGAAATGGGCACCTTCGTCCCGGCCTTCGCGGTTTTCCTGAACGCGGGCAATACCTATGCAGCCTATGACGCCGTGGATTTGGGGGATTTGCACTATGCCCTGGGCATCGGATTGCGACTGGGAGCCACCCGGTCGGTTCAAAAAGTGGTAAACCACGTCAATGTGGTTTGGCCCCTGGGCGAAAAAAACCTGGATTCCTGGTCCTGGGGCATACGGGCCTCCAAAAGCCTCTGATTTCGGCATTGAAGGCCGGACCCGATAGGCGCTGGACAGGCGATATTTTCCAAAAACAAGAACAAAAATTTGCGTCTATGGTATACACTTATGCCGGGGTTAAACTTTTCGAAAAGGAGATGATTGTGATAAAGACAATCGCAAAAGGAATAGGAACTCTTGTCCTCGTCACCGGAATCGCAATCGGGGATCTTCCGAATACCGTGCACCCGGGTTTCACGGTGGGAACGGTGAACCTGGGTTCCGTTCAGAGCACCATGGGCATTGATTTCCTTTCCAACGGGGATATGGTGTGGCTGACCTGTCAAAGCGCAAGCGGTTACTACGGAGGCACCTCGCCCGCCGCCACCACCACGGACGCGGTGTACATCGTCAGCAACGTGCTGGGAACGCCGGCGGTGCGCAAGGTCGCGGACATGTTCCGCCAACCCTCCGGCGTGGTGGTCGCCAATAGTCAGGTTTACCTGGCGGCTCGCGATGGATTTTACCAAGTCCCCAACCTCGTCAATCCGGCCAACACCGCGACCAACAACCTGAAAATCATCGACATGCCCGTGAACAACGTCTGGCACCAGTGGATGTTCTGCCCCATGTTTTATAACGGCCGATTCTATGCCCCCTATTCCGGCACCATCGTGTCCGGCGGCCCTTCCAATACCGGGCCATCCAGCATCTACAGCGGCGCCTTCCTTTCCTGGGATCCCGCCGGCGGCCCCATCAGCAGCTACACCCGCTATAACGGCGGCCTTCGGTCTCCCAACGGCGGAGGCATGAGCCCGTCCGGCGTGTTTCTGGTATCGGACAACCAGGGAAGCTGGCTGCCTTCCTCCACCAT